>NZ_JBFSVE010000001.1:0-213216 GCF_041467715.1 Vibrio sp. 10N.247.311.14 | reverse complement strand
ACGCGCACGGTCTCCCCGTCTACTTCAAATAAGTAGTCCATACCATCTATGCCAATAAATTCTGCGACGTAATCCATTTCACTGGTTCCAGGAGTAACTGTAGGAATACCAGGTTCGATAGGCTCTCCCGGAAATGTTGGCTCATTCATTTCTGGACGAGTAACTTGATCTACTCGGTAAAGCTCATCTCCATTGATTCCTACTATAAGTTTGCGATCGTTCACGACAATGATTGCTGTGCCATCGTTGTGAAGTGTCACATTGCTTGAATCAACATAAACCTCTTGCCCAACAAGAGTCACAATATATCCACTGTCATTATCCGCGACTTTCCATGTACCAACACTGTCCATTGAAGTAGTGACTGGAAGCTCTGGGATTGTATTACCGTTGTCAGATGAACTGGAAGATGAAGAACTACTTAACAGCCCTGCAACCAACGCAGCCGAGGCGGCACCAACTGCAGCCCAGGTACCGTTAGATTGTTTTTCGTAAGTTACATCATCGACTGTAGCTGTCGTGCCTGGAGTAGCATTGGCATATTGTTCGTTTAATTTATACTGAACAGAAGCATCGATAGCGTTCATCTGCTCGTCAATAAGTTGAAGTGTTTGTTGGTTTGCTAGTTCTACGTCAACTTGAGGTGCAGAAGCAAAAGCAGGTGCTGCTAATACGCTAGAAATTGATATGGCTAAGAGTGATACTTTCATAAAGTAGGATCTCGTTATTGAATGGAGCGTCTTGCTATCAATGCCTCCTTGGCAAGTGCGTTTATTATTCGCTGTGGTGAGATTTTCAACAATATAGCCAGCTAGTGTTGATGTATAAATCTAATTTATGCATTTGCGCTTTTTAGGTTGAGACTTGAGGTAAGTATGTTGGGTTGGATAAAAACTTGGGTTAAAAGATATGATAAGTGGTGTGAAGAGCTTGGCTTAACGCCTGAGAACAAGCGCAGTTGTGTTGCTTATCGTCGTGATCCTCAAGGGAAACAAATGGAGATTAGGGAAAATGACACAGCAAATAAGTGACTTTCCGCTGTTTGATACTCATTGCCACGCGGATTTTGAGGCGTTTGAGCAAGGTTTTACACCTGATCAAACTATTGATGGCTATCTTAAAGAAGCGAAACAAGCGCAAGTCGAGAAGTTAATCATCCCTTCTATCGGCCAACGTAACTGGAGGAAGCTCGATGAAATCGCTCAATCTCACCCCAATATTTACTATGCATTAGGCTTCCATCCTTACTTTTTAGAACCGGCCAATGACGAACAATTTTCGGAACTTAGCCAATTACTCGCTTCAAAAAACAGCCAATGTGTCGCGATAGGTGAGTGCGGGCTCGACTTTTTTGTGGACGTTGAACGAGAGAAACAAGAGCGCTTTTTCATCCAGCAAATGGAACTTGCCAAGGAGTTTGACCTGCCTTTAATCATCCATGAGAGGAAGTCTTACAACCGACTTATCGAGCTAATAAAGCAGCATAAGTTCACCTTAGGTGGTGTGATTCACGGTTTTTCTGGGAGTGAACAGCAAGCTTTGGCGTGGATCAAGCTCGGTTTCTATATTGGCGTCGGTGGAACGATAACTTACCCAAGAGCGCAAAAAACACGCACAACCATCGCAAAATTGCCCCTTGAATGTCTGGTATTGGAAACGGATGCTCCGGACATGCCCATGTATGGAAACCAAGGAAATGTTAATCATTCCAAATATTTAGTTACGATCTTAAATGAACTTTTTTTGCTTAGAAAAGAGCCAAAGCAATCGATTGCAACGCAAATTTGGCAAAATAGCCATCGCGCATTCGGTATATGTGAATAAAATCGAAGGTTTTTGTTTATCGTTTGCGTAAATTGCACTGAGCTTGTGATTTGGGTCACATTTGCGTGTGAATGGTACATGAATCTTCTACGAAAGTGTGAGGACGGCATTACTTTATTAGTGGTCGCATGAGTATAATTGCCTCCGCTTTATAGCCCCATTTTGTAACACGCCAATAAATAACTAATAAGGAAGTCATAAACTATGAGCCTGTTTATGAGCCTAGTCGGAATGGTTGCACTGATCGCAATCGCAGTACTACTATCTGACAACCGCAAAGCTATTAATCTAAGAACAGTGGGTGGCGCTTTCGCTATCCAATTCGCACTTGGTGCATTCGTACTTTACATCCCTTGGGGTCGTGATCTACTTGCAGGTTTCTCTGCTGGTGTAGCAAACGTGATCGACTACGGTAAAGACGGTACTGGTTTCCTATTCGGCAGCCTAGTTAACTTCTCAGTTGACGGTATCGGTTTCATCTTTGCTTTCCAAGTACTACCAACTCTGATTTTCTTCTCTGCACTTATCTCTGTACTTTACTACATTGGTGTTATGCAAATTGTAATCAAAGTTCTTGGTGGTGGTCTTCAGAAAGCTCTAGGTACTTCTCGCGCCGAGTCTATGTCTGCAGCAGCAAACATCTTCGTTGGTCAAACTGAAGCACCTCTAGTTGTTCGTCCATTTGTTCCTAAAATGACTAACTCTGAACTATTCGCAGTAATGTGTGGTGGTTTGGCTTCTGTAGCTGGTGGTGTACTAGCGGGTTACGCATCTATGGGTGTACCTCTAGAGTACCTTGTAGCAGCATCATTCATGGCAGCACCAGGTGGTCTACTATTCGCTAAAATCATCAAGCCTGAAACAGATACGCCAGACGACAACATCGCTGACGAAATGGACGGTGGCGATGACAAACCAGCTAACGTTATCGACGCAGCAGCAGGTGGCGCATCAGTTGGTCTACAACTAGCACTTAACGTTGGTGCAATGCTACTAGCATTCATCGGTCTAATTGCTCTAATCAACGGTATCCTAGGTGGCATCGGTGGTTGGTTCGGTATGGAAAACCTAACTCTAGAACTTCTTCTAGGTTGGATCTTCGCACCGCTAGCATTCATCATTGGTGTTCCATGGGAAGAAGCAACTATCGCTGGTTCTTTCATTGGTCAGAAGACAGTTGTTAACGAATTCGTTGCATACCTAAACTTCGTACCATACGTTGGTGAAAACGCTCAAGTTGTTGCAGCAACTGGTCAAGTGATGTCTGAGAAGACTCAAGCTATCATCGCATTCGCACTATGTGGTTTCGCAAACCTTTCTTCAATTGCGATTCTTCTAGGTGGTCTAGGTGGTATTGCACCAAGCCGTCGCCACGACATCGCACGTATGGGTGTTAAAGCGGTAATTGCTGGTACTCTATCTAACCTGATGGCAGCAACAATTGCTGGCTTCTTCCTGTCTTTCTAATTAGTTAGAAATCGATATATAGACGCCATAATAATATCGCCCCGTAGCAAGAAATTGCTGCGGGGCTTTTTTGTTTTTAGGCCTGCCGTTTTTAGTATATGCACGCGCTTATGCTTAGATTCGATGTAGGGTCTAGAATGTTTTTTTGAGATACAAACCGTTTGCGTTCTAAGGAGCACTACAATTTATTGATGGATACCTATAATGTATAAGCTAAAGGGATAGGATGTCTCTGTTGGCAAGAAAGTAACCTCGAAATCAACTCGAACGTTATTCTTCTGGGATTAAGCCAAAATTAGCGATACGCTATAGATGTTAGACACAACATGACTGATTTGTTGTGCCATAGACCAAACTGGTACTGTGCGGTGACAAGGATTGCAATTGGTAGCGAAAGTTATCAAGTCTTCAGGGAACCAAGTCCGTTCATTTGTGGCTACTGAGCATTACTAAAATATCCATCTATACTGGATGGAGGGCGAAGTAGTTAACTATTTGAATATATTGATCGGAGATAGAAATGAGCGATTTAAAAGCAGCAGCTCTACGTGCACTTAAACTTATGGACCTAACTACGCTAAATGACGACGATACTACTGAAAAAGTAGTGGCGCTTTGTCATGACGCGAAGACTGCAGTAGGCAACACCGCTGCAATCTGTATTTACCCTCGCTTTATCCCAGCAGCTAAGAAAGCGTTGCGTGAGCAAGGTACTCCAGAAGTACGCATTGCGACTGTAACTAACTTCCCTCATGGTAATGACGACATCGAAATTGCTGTTGCAGAAACAAAAGCAGCGGTAGCGTACGGCGCAGACGAAGTTGACGTAGTATTCCCATACCGTGCTCTTATTGCTGGCAACGAAGAAGTTGGCTTTGAGCTAGTTAAACAGTGTAAAGCAGCTTGTGGTGACATCACGCTTAAAGTGATCATCGAAACAGGTGAACTGAAAGAAGAAGCACTAATCAAGAAAGCTTCTCAAATCTGTATCGAAGCAGGTGCAGACTTCATCAAAACTTCAACAGGTAAAGTGCCAGTAAACGCGACTCCAGAGTACGCGCGCATGATGCTTGAAGTTATCCGTGACATGGGCGTTGCTAAAACAGTTGGTTTCAAACCAGCTGGTGGCGTACGTACTGCTGAAGATGCAGCACTATACCTAGCAATGGCTGATGAGCTACTAGGCGCTGAGTGGGCAGACAACATGCACTACCGTTTTGGTGCTTCAAGCCTACTAACTAACCTTCTTAATACATTAGAAGTGACAGACCAGACTGCTGATCCAGCAGCATACTAATTTACTCGTCATATTTGACACCGCAGCGTTGTTGACTGCGTAAGTTCCTCCTAATCACATAGAGCCTCTATGCTCATAGGAATGAACTCACTGGTCGCCTAACTGCAACGCCAAATATTTAGAGTATTGAACATAATAAGTCTGTTTGATGGAGTGGCGTCAAGCCACTCCATATTACCTCTTTTCCCTACAAACCATACTCACTAGAGTTTGGGAGGCACTAATGTATCTACCTCAAGAAATTATTCGCAGAAAACGTGACGGTGAAGTCCTAACAGCTGAAGAAATTAACTTCTTCATTCAAGGTGTGGCTAAGAACACGGTTTCTGAAGGCCAAATTGCCGCATTCGCAATGGCTATCTTTTTTAATGAAATGACGATGCCAGAACGTATCGCACTAACGTGTGCAATGCGTGATTCAGGCATGGTGATTGACTGGAGCCACATGAACTTTGATGGCCCAATCGTTGATAAACACTCTACTGGTGGTGTTGGCGACGTTACTTCTCTGATGCTTGGCCCAATGGTGGCAGCATGTGGCGGTTTCGTTCCAATGATCTCTGGTCGTGGTTTAGGCCACACTGGCGGTACGCTAGACAAGCTGGAATCTATTCCGGGTTACAACATTACACCAACCAACGATGTGTTCGGTGAAGTAACGAAAGATGCTGGCGTGGCTATCATCGGTCAAACAGGCGATCTAGCTCCTGCTGACAAGCGTGTTTACGCAACTCGTGATATCACAGCAACAGTCGATAACATCTCGCTGATCACGGCTTCAATCCTATCTAAGAAACTGGCTGCGGGCCTTGATTCTCTAGTGATGGATGTAAAAGTAGGTTCAGGCGCATTCATGCCGACTTACGAAGCATCTGAAGAGCTAGCGAAATCTATCGTTGCAGTAGCAAACGGTGCGGGTACTAAAACAACAGCAATCCTAACGGACATGAACCAAGTGCTGGCTTCTTCAGCGGGTAACGCAGTAGAAGTTCGTGAAGCGGTTCAGTTCCTAACGGGTGAATACCGTAACCCTCGCTTGTTAGAGATCACTCTAGCATCGTGTGCTGAAATGCTGGTGCTCGGTAACCTAGCTAAAGACTCAGACGAAGCGCGCGAAAAACTGATGGCAGTACTGGATAACGGTAAGGCAGCAGAGTGCTTCGGTAAAATGGTAGCGGGCCTTGGTGGTCCAGTTGATTTCGTAATGAACTACGATAACTACCTAGAAAAAGCAGACATTATTAAGCCAGTGTACGCGTTAGAAAGCGGTGTGGTATCAGCAATGGATACTCGTGCAATTGGTATGGCTGTGGTTGGTATGGGCGGCGGTCGTCGTGTAGCAACTGACAGCATTGATTACGCAGTCGGTTTTGATCACTTCATTCGCCTAGGTGAAGTAGCAAGTGAAGATAAGCCATTAGCAATGATTCATGCTCGCAACGAACAACAGTGGCAAGAAGCTGCAACTGCATTACAAAATGCAATCACTGTGGGCGGAGAATATACAGCAACGCCAGACGTTTACCGTCAGATTCGTTCTGAAGACGTGTAAATAACCGTTATCGGTATGCCTCGCGTATACCGATAAACAGAGTTCTGGTGCAAAGAGCAATAAGTTGGTGAAGAAAATGAAAAGAGCATTTATTTTAGTTTTAGATTCATTCGGTATCGGTGAAACAGCGGATGCAGACAAATTTGGTGATGTAGGTTCTGACACTATGGGCCACATCGCAGATCATTGTGACCAAGGTCTTGCAGACAATGCAGATCGTAAAGGTTCACTGACATTGCCAAACCTGTCTAAGCTAGGTCTAGCGATGGCTCACAAAGAGTCTACAGGTCGCTTTGCTCCTGGTATGGATGCAGACGCTGAGATCATTGGCGCTTACGGTCACGCTGCTGAGCTGTCTTCTGGTAAAGACACGCCATCAGGTCACTGGGAAATTGCGGGTGTTCCTGTACTGTTTGACTGGGGCTACTTCACCGACAAAGAGAACAGCTTTCCAAAAGAACTGACTGACCGCATCCTTGAGCGTGCAGGCCTGTCTGGTTTCTTAGGTAACTGCCACTCATCTGGCACGGAAATCCTAGATAACCTAGGTGAAGAGCATATGAAGACTGGCTTGCCTATCTTCTATACTTCTGCAGATTCTGTTTTCCAGATCGCTTGTCACGAAGAGACATTCGGCCTGCAAAACCTATTAGACCTTTGTCAGATTGCTCGTGAAGAGCTAGAAGACTACAACATTGGTCGTGTTATCGCTCGTCCGTTCATTGGCCCAGGTAAAGGTCAATTCGAACGTACTGGTAACCGTCGTGATCTTTCTGTTGAGCCACCTGCAGCCACCATTCTTCAGAAGTTGGTTGATGAGAAGGGCGGTAACGTTCACTCAATCGGCAAGATCTCTGATATCTACGCGGGTTGTGGCATCACTCAGAAAACCAAAGCAACAGGTATTCCTGCGCTATTTGAAGCAACCAAAGAAGCGATCAATGAAGCAGGCGACAACACTATCGTGTTCACTAACTTCGTTGATTTCGACTCAGCTTACGGCCACCGCCGTGATGTTGCTGGTTATGCAGCGGCACTTGAGTACTTCGATGGTCGCATCAATGAAATCATCGATATGATGAAAGAAGATGATGTGCTTATCCTAACGGCTGACCACGGTTGTGATCCGACATGGCCAGGTACAGACCATACTCGTGAGCACATCCCTGTGATTGTTTACGGTCAGAAGGTTCCAGCCGGTTCTTTAGGCCGTCGCGATACATTTGCTGATATCGGTCAAAGCTTAGCGTCATACTTTGGTACATCGCCAATGGGACACGGTACAAGCTTTCTATAATAGTTAACGAAGAGAGAGGGAAACTTCTCTCTTCTTTTTTTGTTTTGAGATTAAGGATATTTTCAATGGCTACTCCACATATTAATGCTGAAATGGGTGATTTCGCTGACGTAGTTTTAATGCCAGGCGATCCGCTACGTGCTAAATACATCGCTGAAACCTTCTTAGAAGAAGTGGTTCAAGTGTGCGACGTTCGCAACATGTTTGGTTACACCGGTACTTACAAAGGTCGTAAGGTTTCGGTAATGGGACACGGTATGGGCATTCCATCTTGTTCTATTTACGCGACTGAGCTTATCAAAGACTTTGGTGTGAAGAAGATCATTCGTGTGGGCAGTTGTGGTGCAGTGAGCGAAGATATCAAAGTGCGTGATGTGGTGATCGGTATGGGCGCATGTACTGACTCTAAAGTGAACCGTATTCGCTTTAAAGATCATGACTTTGCGGCTATTGCGGATTACAAAATGGTGCGCGCGGCAGAAGATGCAGCCAAAGCTCTCGGTGTCGGCGTAAAAGTCGGTAACCTGTTCTCGGCTGAGCTGTTCTACACGCCAGATCCAGAGATGTTCGAAGTAATGGACAAATACGGCATTGTTGGCGTAGAGATGGAAGCGGCTGGCATCTATGGTGTATGTGCTGAATACGGCGCAAAAGCTCTAACGATCTGTACTGTTTCTGACCACATCAAGACTGGTGAGCAAACGACATCAGATGAACGTCAAACGACTTTCAACGACATGATGGTTATCGCACTAGACTCAGTGTTGCTTGGTGACCAAGAATAATCTTGATTTGTCTTAGCTTGATAAGTTAACAGATAACAAAAAGCCCCGTTGCTGCCTGAGCGTCGGGGCTTTTTATTGGATTGCTGTATTTATTCTGAGTCTAGTATTTATTGTCAGCCTAGTGTGTTTATGAGCTTACATTTTTCAATAGTAAGTTCTCACCAGACTTAGTTGGTCTTCTGCGAATCAGCATGATGAACAACACGCCACTCACAAACCCCATCAACACCATACCGATCATGTAGCGATCACTTTTGCGGTAGTGGTGATCAGAAATCGCCGTCATCTTACCGGTTTCAAAAGTCACTCGAATAAAGCCGATGATCGTTTTCTCTGGAGAATAAATAGGTTCAACTAACTGTTGTCTGCCGATACTTGCTGTTGAAAGTGGTGTATCTAAGCCAAGAACCTCACGTACCGAGAGGGCTTTTTCGCTCGAAGCCAGTCGAATACCCTCTGCATCATAGATGGTGGTATCGAACACCAGTCGGTCTTGAGATAGCTGGTTAGTCAGATCAAGCAATCGCTCTTGGTCTTGTTGCGTGATCATCTTGCTGGCTGAAAGTGATGCCTGAGAGATAAGCAGCTTGGTAAGAGTTTCCAACTGTTTTGCTTGGATCTTCTCGTTACCTTTACTGATCACGACCGTATTTTTAATCGTTACAACGAACATGGTAGCCAACAAAATGAGGGCTAGCATTCGTAAAGCGTTACGTATTGAGAACAATGATTCATTCATGTTTCACGAAGCCTGAAATAAACAAATGTTATGATTAAGACATATTGAGACTTGCGTTTTCAAATTGCAATAGGTTAACGTTTAGCATAGTTAATTAGGAATCATACACATGGACGCTCAGAAATATCTGCCGATAAAAAGGCATACGACATTATTAACTCGACTCCCCGAGACTCGTTTCGCTTCTCAACTCGCTAAATCCAAGGCCAATTGGATTGTGTTTGGTGAGTACCTATCTCCACAATCTTTCGATGACATCGACTTTTTCACTGGCACTTACAACACCATCCTCGATACGTGGAAGGTTGGGCATTATGAAGTGGCTTTGATGTCAGGCAATCTAACGCCAGCACACGAAGAAATCCTCCAAGCGCTAAAGCTTGATTATGCTTGCCTTAGCGAGGTCCCAGACTTATCTAAGCCAGGTTTGATCGTGATGGATATGGATTCCACAGCGATTCAAATTGAATGCATCGATGAGATTGCCAAGCTAGCTGGAGTGGGAGAGTTAGTCTCTGAAATCACAGAACGAGCAATGCAAGGCGAGCTCGACTTTGAACAGAGCCTACGCCAGCGAGTAGGAGCACTGAAAGGTGCGGATGAATCGATATTAGAGCAAGTGCGTCAGTCATTGCCATTCATGCCAGACTTGGTCGGGCTGGTGAATACTCTAAATAAGCTTGGCTGGAAAACGGCGATTGCATCAGGCGGTTTTACTTACTTCTCTGACTACCTGAAAGATACCCTTGATCTAGACCATGCTCAATCAAACACGCTTGAGATCGTCAACGGTAAGTTGACGGGTGAAGTCTTAGGCGATGTTGTTTCGGCGCAGACCAAAGCGGATATCTTGGTAGAGTTGGCTGAAGAGTACGAATTGGAACTACATAATACCGTTGCCGTTGGTGATGGTGCCAATGACTTGGTGATGATGGGCTCTGCAGGTTTAGGCATTGCCTACCACGCAAAACCAAAAGTAGAGCAGCAAGCTCAAACTGCTGTTCGTTACTCAGGTTTAGGCGGTGTGCTGTGTATCTTGTCGGGTGTATTGGCTAAGCAACAGAAGATCAGCTGGCAAGCGAAACCTTAGGGGCTCTACCTAAGTGCTATTGGCGATGTATCTTATTTAGCAATAGTGGCTCAGACACAAAAAAAGCAGGCTATCAGCCTGCTTTTTCAATTTTCATGCTTAAGTTAATACGCCACTCGAGGCTAGCGTGTTAGCTCCAATCGAATCAGCACTTCATCGGTAATGTCCTCTATCTCGCCATAACCGATAAACGCCGTCACCTCATTCTCTAGCTTCTTAGCTTGATGCATACTGATGCGTGAAAGCTCTTCTAAATCCGACTGGAATAAACTCGTTAGCGGATTAAAGATAGGTGCCGTGGTGACTCGCAATACATACACATCACCTAAGTGCTGCGCTTTCTTGATGAATAAGATGCGTTCCTTTGCTGAGGCGAAGTCTTTGACCAACTTGGTGTGTACCGACTGGATTTTGTCGCCAAACTTCACTGCAGCAATGTACACGTCATGATGCTTAGGCTCCGCACCTTCAATTCTTTTTAGTGGCTCAGCCAACAGTGAGTTGGTGTGACCCTTGAAGATTGGCTCGAGTGAGAACTTTTGGTTGTGACCAAGTTTAGCAAGTAACGTTAGATGCTTATTCAGTGGGAAATTCACACCAATGATCTTACAGCGCAGCGTTGAACTTGGCTTATCAATGAATATTGGGTTACTGACCATCTTGCTCAACAAAATGTTGTGCAGTGATTCGAGTAGCGAATGTGTTGGCAGTATCTCTTGCTTCTTAATCAGCTTACTTTGGTTTTGATCGATAAGCCCATTAAGGAAAGCGATGGTACGCATTGTCTTGGCGTTCTCGGCAATAACCAACTGCACGTTGCGACCATTCGGACTCACTCGAATTACGTGGTAAGGCACTGTGCTCAGTGGCAGGTTCTTGTCATAGAGCTGCAGTTCATTGAAGTTCACTAATACCGGATCATTAATCTTGAGTACCATTGGGTGTTCAAGGCTAATGCTCAGTCCACGCTTCGAAATATCTAAGGTGTGTCCGTTCGCCGCTGCGCCATCTTGTGATGTAAGTTGCAACGGTGACTTAAATTGGTATCTCGGCTCTTTACGACGAGTCTGAGAGTCAAAGTAGATGCTTTGAATATTGCCGACGACAGTACGCGGGTGACGGAAGCGGTTCAATTCACTGCTTGGAATGCGTGGCTTTTCACTCAGAAGATAGTCCGCCGCACTTTCGTGATCGCCAATCTCTTGCAAGATTCCGCAATGCGTCAGTTGAGCTGAGCTTTGAGCCAGCGTATCCGAGTGTTTAGCTAATGCTTGTCGCTCAGTGTCTGAAAGTTCGAAAACCGAGAACTTGAACGCCTTCCAACTTTTACGTTTGCCACCGATGTGCCAGAACAGCTGTCTTTGTTCACGAGAGGCTTCAGGCAGCATCATTGAATAGAACAAGGTCTTGTTTTGGTGTTCATGGGTAAAAGAGTAGATAACGTTACTGGTTCCCTTCACTCCTGGTTTCGCCAACAGGTTCATACGTTGCTCGTTGAACAGGGTACCCAGCGCTTGTTGATTTCGTTCGTCGTGCCAATATTGCCATAATGGATGGTTGTTATCCGTCAGTAGGGCAAGCTTTAGTTCGCTGCCGCTGAAAAACAGGGGTAGGTTACAAGTATGCTTTAGATAGGTATGTTCGATTCCTCGAGTACGAGTTCGAATAATCCTATCTTGATTCTCATGGCTGGTTTTCTTACTGGTGCTATTTAAAGACTCATCGAGTAAGCGAGCCACAATATTGTTGTCGCTTACCTTGATGGTTCTTAGAAATTTGACCGCGTTGTTCTCATAAGATTCGTCGATACCCAAAACACGAAATTCAACCGCTTGGTTAACATCGTTTTCTTGGGACTTTTCGATAAGCTCTGAGAACTTAACGCTGATGATCTCGCCGAGGTTGTATCGAAAGGCGCTCGGTACTTTGAACTTTGCACCCGACGGGGAGATATCAACCGTTACACCATGTAGGCTTTGCCCTTTCGATGTGGTGATCTCGACCTGCGAGCTAATCTTGAGTCTGTTCTCTTGGCGTTTTAAGTCGTAACCTAGGTTAATAGCTTCCGCTTCGTACGGGCTATTGGCGCTAGTAATGTCGTGGTTACCTTGAGAAGATGTTTTAACAACGCTCAGAGGCTGAGTTCGCGGAGTCATTACTAACTCCCATGCGCCTTCTGTGTAACCTTTAAACTTTTTCGTACCACGTTGATATGCGTTTAAAGCGATATCATCGAGCCAGTGCTTACGGCCATCGAGAGTGAACTGACGACACTCATTATCAATACGCCCGCGTAAATCAATGCTCTTTGTACACGGAGCCATGATACGATTCAGTTCCATTTTAACGAGCAGCTTCAGAGACGGCGATTCCCCTTCTGTCATTTGAGAAAGAAGGAATTCGAAATCTTCGGCGTGGTAAGCCGGGATTAAACGTTCTGCTACAGATAGAATTTCAGATTGCTGCATACTTTTCTTGTTAGAATGGACGGTGCGTTTATTTTATCGACTAGTTTAAATCGATCTTTAAGTATAAGTGGTATGACTGCAACTTTTATTTTCATCCGTACGGTCAAATAAGTCACAAATTGACAACATCATTGTGTAATTGAGTAAATTATTGAGGTTTTATGGCGAAGGCAAAGCGAGCTTATGTGTGTAATGACTGTGGTGCCGATTTTCCACGTTGGCAGGGGCAGTGCAATGCATGTGGTGCTTGGAACACGATTACAGAAGTTAGGTTAGCCGCTTCACCTCAGGTCGCACGTAATGAACGATTGAGTGGTTATGCGGGCGGTGCAACTGAATCTTCGGTTCAAACGCTGTCAGAAATCGATCTGCAAGAAGTCCCACGTTTTAGCAGTGGCTTTAAAGAGCTAGACCGCGTACTTGGTGGTGGTGTCGTACCGGGTGCTGCGATCCTGATTGGTGGTAACCCGGGTGCCGGTAAATCAACGCTGCTATTACAAACCATGTGTCAGCTTTCTTCTCAATTACCGACTCTCTATGTAACCGGGGAAGAATCTCTGCAACAAGTCGCGATGCGTGCGTCTCGACTTGGATTGCCAAAAGAGCACCTAAAGATGCTCTCAGAAACGAACGTGGATAAGATTTGTCAGGTTGCAGAAAAAGAACAACCTAAGATCATGGTTATCGACTCGATCCAAGTTATGCACGTTGCGGATGTTCAATCTTCTCCGGGCAGTGTTGCACAGGTTCGTGAATCGGCAACCGCATTAACGCGCTACGCAAAACAGAATAACGTTGCTGTGTTCTTAGTTGGACACGTAACTAAAGACGGCACCTTAGCAGGGCCAAAAGTACTTGAGCACATTATTGACTGTTCTGTTTTATTAGATGGCGGAACCGATAGCCGTTTTAGAACGCTACGCAGCCACAAAAACCGTTTTGGTGCAGTGAATGAACTGGGTGTGTTTGCGATGACAGGCCAAGGGCTAAAAGAAGTCAGCAACCCATCCGCTATCTTCTTGTCTCGTGGTGAAGAAGAAACCTCGGGAAGTTCGGTGATGGTTGTGTGGGAAGGCACTCGTCCATTGCTTGTTGAGATCCAAGCACTGGTGGATTATTCACAGCTGGCTAACCCACGTCGCGTCGCTGTCGGCCTAGAGCAGAACAGACTTTCGTTGTTATTAGCGGTGCTGCATAAACACGGCGGCTTACAAATGGCTGACCAAGATGTGTTTGTGAATGTCGTCGGTGGTGTTAAAGTAACCGAAACCAGTGCTGATCTTGCGTTGGTGATGGCTCTACTTTCAAGTTTCAGAGATCGCGCATTGCCAAAAGATGTGGTGGTATTTGGAGAAGTAGGCCTAGCGGGTGAGATTCGACCGGTACCAAGTGGGCAAGAGCGTCTTAATGAGGCATTTAAACACGGCTTCAAGAAAGCGATTGTACCGGCGGCTAACATGCCTAAAGGTGGTATTCCTGGAATGCAGATCCACGGCGTGAAAAAATTATCAGAAGCAATTAATGCTTTTGATGAGTTGTAATTGAGCTCACTTCAGCTACTCTATACAGCAGAAATTCAGTCTAACTTAAAACGCCAATTGCGCTTTAGATTAGCACTAAACTAAACAATCATTTAGATTGTTTCTACAGATTGCCTTTTTCTATATGTTAGAAAAAGGCAAAGTTTTTTAGTCCCAAATGCATGCAAAGCTATCAGTCTTCACAGATTGTGATATACTCTGCGCGCATTTTATATCCTATTAACAGAGTAAGACAATGGCAGATTTATCGAAATACAGAAACATTGGTATTTTCGCGCACGTTGATGCGGGTAAAACAACTACCACTGAGCGTATCCTTAAGCTAACTGGTCAAATCCACAAGACTGGTGAAGTACATGATGGCGAATCAACGACTGACTTCATGGAACAGGAAGCTGAGCGCGGTATTACTATCCAATCAGCAGCTGTAAGCTGTTTTTGGAACGATCACCGTCTAAACGTTATCGATACTCCTGGACACGTTGACTTCACAGTTGAAGTATACCGTTCTCTTAAAGTTCTTGATGGCGGTATCGGTGTATTCTGTGGTTCTGGTGGTGTTGAACCTCAATCAGAAACTAACTGGCGCTACGCTAACGAATCAGAAGTATCTCGTCTGATCTTCGTTAACAAACTAGACCGTATGGGTGCAGACTTCTACAACGTTGTTGACCAAGTTAAAAACGTTCTAGGTGCAACTCCTCTAGTAATGGTTCTACCAATCGGCCGTGAAGACGAGTTCGTTGGTGTTGTAGACCTACTAAGCCGTAAAGCATACGTTTGGGATGACACTGGTCTTCCTGAAAACTACGAAATCAAAGATGTTCCAGCGGACATGGTTGATGACGTTGAGCAATACCGTGAAGAGCTAATCGAAACTGCTGTAGAGCAAGACGATGACCTAATGGAAGCTTACATGGAAGGTGAAGAGCCTTCTATTGAAGACGTTAAGCGTTGTATCCGTAAAGGTACTCGTGATATCGCATTCTTCCCAACGTTCTGTGGTTCTGCGTTCAAGAACAAAGGTATGCAACTTATCCTTGATGCTGTAGTAGATTACCTACCAGCACCAACTGAAGTTGACCCTCAGCCTCTAATGGATGAGAACGGTGAAGAAACTGGCGAACACGCTATCGTTTCTACAGATGAGACTTTCAAAGCGCTTGCATTCAAAATCATGGATGACCGCTTCGGTGCTCTAACTTTCGTTCGTATTTACTCTGGTAAACTGAACAAAGGTGACACGATTCTTAACTCATTCACTGGCAAGACTGAACGTGTTGGCCGTATGGTTGAGATGCAAGCTGATGACCGTAACGAACTAACTAGCGCACAAGCTGGTGACATCATTGCGATCGTTGGTATGAAGAACGTGCAAACTGGTCACACTCTATGTGATCCTAAGCACCAAGTAACGCTTGAGCCAATGGTATTCCCAACTCCAGTAATCTCAATCGCTGTATCTCCAAAAGATAAAGGCGGTTCTGAGAAAATGGGTATCGCTATCGGTAAAATGGTTGCAGAAGATCCATCTTTCCAAGTTGAGACTGACGAAGAGACTGGCGAAACTATCCTGAAAGGTATGGGTGAACTTCACCTAGACATCAAGGTAGATATCCTTAAGCGTACATACGGCGTTGACCTAACTGTAGGTGCTCCTCAAGTTGCTTACCGTGAAACTATCACTCAAGCAATTGAAGATAGCTACACGCACAAGAAGCAATCTGGTGGTTCTGGTCAATTCGGTAAGATCGATTACCGTATCAAACCAGGCGAAGCAGGTTCTGGCTTCAAGTTCAACTCTGTAGTTGTGGGCGGTAACGTTCCTAAAGAATTCTGGCCTGCAGTTGAGAAAGGCTTCGCATCTATGATGGAAAACGGCGTACTAGCTGGCTTCCCAACTCTAGACGTTGAAGTTGAACTTTTCGATGGTGGTTTCCACGCAGTCGATTCATCTGCTATCGCATTTGAAATCGCAGCGAAAGGCGCATTCCGTCAATCTATGCCTAAAGCTGGCGCGCAACTTCTTGAGCCAATCATGAACGTTGACGTGTTCACTCCAGACGATCACGTTGGTGATGTTATCGGTGACCTTAACCGTCGTCGTGGCATGATCAAAGATCAACAAGCTGGCGTTACTGGTGTTCGTATTAAAGCTGACGTACCTCTTTCTGAGATGTTCGGCTACATCGGTCACCTACGTACTATCACTTCTGGTCGTGGCCAATTCTCTATGGAATTCGCACAATACGCACCATGTCCAACTAACGTTGCTGACGAAGTGATTGCAAAAGTTAAAGCAGAAAAAGAAGCTGGTAAGTAATTAGCCCTTTTCTCAAGTAACTAAAAAAGCCCTGCAAGTGAAAGCTTGCGGGGCTTTTTATTGCTTGTAACATACTGCGAGAGATACGAGAGATACGAGAGATACGAGAGATACGAGAGATACGAGAGATACGAGAGATGCGAGATGCGAGATGTGATATGGTCCCTAAAAAGTAGACACAGGGGTTGTCCCGTATTTAATCAACACGGGACTGATAACGCAGGGAGAGACTAACGCTTTAAGTCGATGTAGATCTGCTCTACTTTGGTACGAGCCCAGTCGGTTTTACGCAAAAACTTTAGGCTAGATTTAATACTCGGGTCTTTTTTGAAACAGTTGATGTTGACCATGTAACTCAACTCTTCCCAACCGTAATGTTCAACCAATTCAGTCAGTAGCTTTTGAAGAGTGATACCGTGAAGTGGGTTATTTTCTTGTGTCATGAGATGTTCTCGCCATTTATTTGAGCTAAGTATACCAGTTTCGCTTTATGAATTATCAGACCATTTAAGTTCGTAATCGGTGTGGATAATCGACAATTCTTCTCTACCTGTATCACCAAACAATTTAACTTGAGCCTGCATCCATTCTTCGAATCGTTTTATCTTTTCTCGATGGAAGTAACCTGGAGGTGCACATAAAAAATAATTGTATTTAGGCTTCAGAGCGATATTACCGATTCGGACGAGTTTCTTTTCCTGCAAATAGCGATACACCAAGCTGTGCTTAACCAAGGCTACGCCCTGAACGGATAATGCACCCTCTAAAACAAAATGTGAGCCGTCAAATTGCAGTGACGAACGGCCTGCTTTCGCCCCAACAACGTCTAACCATAGATTCCAGTCCATATCAGGCCAACGGTCTTCAATTAACTCTGCTTTATGCAGATCGCTGATGTCATAGATTCCATATTTGTCTTGATAGATAGGATGGCAGACAGGGTAAACCACTTCGTCCATCAACCAACGTGATTCAATGTTTGGGTAGTTACCATGACCATATCGAACACAGACATCGACAGCCGAGTCTTCAAAGGTAACCAGTTTGTTGGTCGGTTCTATTAACATCGATAAATCTGGATGACGGTCGCGGAAGTCGCCAATTCTAGGTACTAACCAATGTTGTGCAAAAGAGGGCACGGTCGAAATCGACAATTGAGTGGGGTTGGGGTCTTGGTTTATTCGTCTTACTCCATCTTGAATATGAGCAAAGCCTTTCTTAGCTTGCAGGTAAAGCACTTCACCTTCATGAGTGAGTACTATTTTTCGGTGCTGACGAATAAACAGGTCTGCGCCTAACCATTCTTCAAGTTGGCGAATTTGTTGGCTGACTGCTGCAGCCGTGACAAATAGCTTTTCTGCTGCAAGCTTAAAACTGCCTGTTTCAGCCGCAGTATAAAAATAGTATATCCCTTGGAAAGGTGGGGTGCGCTCTCTCACATTAGTTTTCCTTAACTGAATGCCAGTATCTATCGTTTGTCGATGTTGCTCTATTGGTCGATTATTGACCATAACAAAGCGAGAGATCAACAGGAGAAAGGTTATGGATACGATCACAGCAACCGCAAATACCAACCATTCATTTTTGTCATCATTATCAATTAAGAAATTCTATTCTAAATTAGGCATGTACTTTCAAAATCGTAGAACCAGAAAGCAGCTGTCTGAGCTACCAGAGTATTTGTTGAGAGATGTAGGGATTACACAGGAACAAGTTGATAAGGAACTGAAAAAATCGTTTTGGGAGTGAGTGGGAGTGTTAGGGGAGGGACTGGCTAATCTAAGGTTGAGCGTACTTTGCTGCCAAAAAAGGAGCCATAATGGCTCCCTCACGATTTTAATTATTCTTCCCAAACCACCAATTTATCTTTCGGCCAGTTATGACCAACTTCATGGTATTTCTGCTCAAGGATATGTCGCTTGATTTTGAGAGTCGGGGTTAACACGCCATTCTCAATGCTCCATGGTTCCTTAATCATCAATACACCTTTGATCTTCTCGTGTGAACCAAGCTGCTCGTTCATTTTCTCGATAACGCGCTTTGTCGTTTTCTCATAGCGAGCTCGATCGAAATTAGGGAAGTCATGCGGTACCACAAGTAGGATTGGACCAGGTAGGCCAAGACCTATCAAACACATCATTTCTACGCGGCTGTACTCAAACAGTTTGTTTTCGATTGGTACAGGGGCAACAAACTTACCTTTAGCGGTTTTAAAGGTATCTTTCTTACGCCCACGAATCGTTAGGTAACCTTCACTATCGATATCACCGATATCACCGGTATGAAGCCAACCATCCGAGTTAAAAGACTCTTGGGTTGCAATATCATTCTTGTAGTAACCAGAGAATAAGCCTTTGCCTCGAACTAGAATCTCTTCATCTTCAGCTATTTTGAGTTCGATCCCTGGACCTGCATTACCAACCGTACCAATTTTATCGGCTCTGAATGGGTAGTTGAGCGTGCTGTAGGCGAAAGACTCTGTCATGCCCCATGCCTCGGTAATGTGCAGGCCAACACTCTCATACCATGCGAGTAGAGCGGGTGATACAGGTGCAGAACCACATCCAAGAACGCGAGCTTGGTCTAACCCTAAGCCATCAGCAAGTTTCTTCTTAATGATGTTGTTGATAAACGGAATCTTCAGTAAGAAGTTCAGTTTCTTCTGTGGCAATTTGTCTTGGATTCGCTGCTGGAACAGAGTCCATAAGCGAGGAACTGAGATAAACAGTGTAGGGCGATGCATTTTCACATCATCAATAAAGGTGTCTAAAGATTCAGGGAAAGCAGTGACTACACCACCCATTACGGACGAACCAAAGATGTACACTCGTTCTGTGATATGGGCAAGAGGCAAATAAGAAAACAGACGGTCGCCGGGTTGGATACCAATGTGATCGATTAATCTCTGAACTGACCATGTAAAGGCACCATACGTAAGCATTGCGCCTTTAGGTAACCCTGATGTACCCGATGTATAAACAAGTGACATCAGCTTATCGTCGTGATGCTGAGGGCGTTTGGTTGATGGTTCATGTGTCTCAATGAGCTGCTCGAAAGTGTGTTGGCACTTCGCTGCGCTGTCGTATGGCAGTGAAATACTCACCAAGCTCGGGTTGTCATCAAGTACTTTTTGAGTGGCTTTAGGATCGTCAAGCTTACCCGCAATCACAATTTTACATTCACTGTGTTCAATACAGTACTGAATGGTATCTGCACCTGCTGTTGGAAAGATTGGGACGCTGACAAAATCTCCTAACATCATGGCAAGATCACAGATAAACCACTCTGCACAGTTTTTTGAAACGAGAGCGACTCGATCGCCGGGTTGGGCTCCGAGTCCTTCTAATGCTGACGCCAGTTTTAGTGCTTTGTCGGCCACTTCTTTATAAGTGAACTCAACAAATTGGCGGTTAATGATTTGTTTTAAATAGACTTCATCTGGGCATTCTTCTGCCCATTTTAAAATCATGTCATTGGGTGTAGGGAGAGCTGTTGCTTTTTCTTGGCTAAACTCGTTAGGCTGAATCATTGTCTAACTCCATGTTTTTCGCTAAGTTATTTTTGTTAAAATCATGTTAAATGTACCATGATTTTTTCTTTTAGGGAGTAAAATTAGCGTTTTCTGTTATCCGTGCAGGCACGTCTGTAACTTGCGGGTGTTACTCCAGTCCTTTTCTTAAAGATTCTTGAAAAATACGACACATCCTTGTATCCACATTGGTAAGAAATAACAGCTATTTTTGATTCGGTATCGGCTTCGATTAACTTTTTGGCTAACAGGATTCGTTTATCACATACAAAGTCTCTAAAGCTTACCCCAAAGTGTAGATGAAACTTTTTAGAAAAGTAGGTTGTTGAACAATGGCACTTTTCTGCGATCTCTGTTTCTTTGATTTCTTTGTTGATGTTGTCCATAACAAAGTTAACGACTTCAGAGGTAAATAACTTTGCAGGTAGTTGATTATTGTTGTTCGTATCTCGGTCGAGATCAAAGTGAGGCTCGAAGATATGTTGCGTTTTACGCTGTAGTTCTTCGAATGTACTGGTCAGATGTTTACTGTTTGTTTCGATAATAAAAAATATATTCTTATGATTTCGAACGATATTAGGTAACGGGTCCGAGCAAATAATGACTATTCTTTTATTTAGATTCTCGCAAATAGCTAAAGCCATTGTAAGTAGTTGAAGTTTATCTGGCTTATTCAATATAAAAAACACTAACCTTACATCTAAGTTGCTGATTATAGATATATCTTGTCCAAAGTTTTCAATAGGAAAGTAGTGGCTTATTTTATTGATAATAACAGCGTTAAAATCACTATCTTTATCTGATAATAAAGGTGTTACTACTTTCATATAAATACCAACTCTATTTCATATTCAAATATGAGTTTAAAAAAAGATAAATGACCATGTGTAATAGTTAGATTAGAAGTACCACAAAAAAGTGCAAGTGAATGGCAAAAAAATCCTAACCTAATATATCTCTCACCTCTAGATTTAGTTTACAGGTAAACAAAGCCTGATACGTAAATCAAGGAGAGGTTCTCATGGATAAGTTTTTGAATAATTGTAAAGAATTCATGAAAGATGAAGAAGGGTTGACTGTAATCGAGTATGTAATCGGTGCAGCATTATTGGTATTAGGTCTAACAACTGTATTCTCAGGTTTAGGAACTACACTGTCAGCCAAACTGAATTCAATTGTTAATGGTTTATGATCGGAAAGTAGTGAGGCAGCAAAGAGGGCTTACTTCGGTTTCCTATATTATCGCTGCAGCCTTACTTGTTATTGCTATAGGATTGATTTTTTCTGGGATGGCAACAGCCTTACTTAGTAAAATCCAGAGCATTTTTTCGAGTGTATGAATTAAATATATGATTAATGAGCCTTCAGTTTTTTGGGCATTGCTAATTGCAGTTTCGGTATACGATGTTGAGAAGCATCGTATACCAAACAAAATATTGATACTGTTTTTGTTTGTGTATTTTTTATCAATGTTTAACCGCAATTACACTTTTGATGCTTTCTTAATGTCCTTCGTTGGATTCGCGGTGTTTTTTTGTTTTGGATTACTCTTATATTTTGTAAGAGCTATGTCTGCAGGAGATGTGAAGCTATTAGGTATCGTGGGGATGTATCTTGGGTGGGGACAATTACTTGATGCGTCGTACTTTATCCTACTTTCTTCTGGAGTGATCGGGACTTTCTACTTGCTATATAACTTTTCCAACTCGAACAGTCTGAGTATCAAAGGCTATTTTGAAAATAAGCTGATCGTGCTTGGTGGAGTGGCACCAGTATTAGATGAAAGTGCGAGCTTGCACGCTAGGTATTCAAATAAGGTGACGATGCCTTTTGCACCCTCTGTTGTCATGGGATTGGCGATGTATAGCTACTTTACTTGAACCTGTTGTTGGTTAGCTTTGTGGAGAGGAATAATATATGGATATTATAGGGCGTACAGCTCCAACAACTTTGAAGCCTCAAATTTCAGCGCCAAGTGTACCTACATCTATTGAGATGCTGGGAGTTCCTGAAGTTGTTGTCGAAAACCTTGTCCTTAAGCACTTGTCAGCTTACCCAAAGTCGGATGTTTTAGAGCTTTCTAACTATTTGTGTGTCGTGACACATATTGTTGAAAGTGCTTTGGCCGTTTTAAGAAAAAAATCACTCATCGAAGTTTTCCAACCCGCAACAGATCTTACTCTTTCATCAGCATCTCACAGTCATGTCCGTTATTCCCTTTCTGAGAAAGGACTTGAAGAAGCTGATCTTGCCTTTAAACGTGATGCTTATTTAGGTCCCGCACCTGTTTCACTCTCTCAATATAGTGACGTGGTAAAACAGCAAGACCTCAGAGCAGAGCTAGTGACTCGGCCGCATGTCGAGGCTGCACTGGATGATGTATATGGTGTCGACAAAATGATTTCAGTGCTAGGGCCTGCAATCAACTCCGGGCGTGCCTTGTTGCTGTATGGACATGCAGGGACGGGTAAAACATTTGTCGCAAGCCGAATTGTGAATGCTTTGCACACCTCTGTATTTATTCCCTATGCAGTCTATGCATTAGGTAACATTATCAAGGTGTTCTCGGCGCAACATCACAAACCGCTGGATAGTAACGGCAGCGATCAAAGCATTTCCCTCAGAGATCAGTACGACAAGCGTTGGCTTAATTGTGAAAGGCCAAATATCCAAGTTGGGGGTGAACTGACAATGGATATGCTTGAAGTGAATCATTCAGAAAATAGTCGAGTCTGGTTAGCACCAGTTCAAATGATGGCAAACAATGGGATCTTTATCATTGATGACCTTGGTCGTCAGCCCATGCCGGTGGATGCGCTTCTTAACCGTTGGATTGTACCGATGGAGTACTCATTCGACTATTTGTCGTTGCCTAATGGTCAGCAGATAACGATGCCATTTGTATTAACTCTTGCCTTTTCTACCAATCTAAACCCCAAGAAAATAAGCGATCCTGCCTTTTTACGTCGTTTGGGTTACAAGATTGAATTCAAGCCACTTAATCAGCGAGATTATGAAGCTTTATGGATGAGCGTCGTTGCTGATAAAGAGGTAGAGCTTCAAGACGGTTTTTTTGAGCGTTTGTCTCAAATGCACACGCTTTTAAAAGTGCCACTTTTCCCATGTTTACCGAAAGATCTCGTTGGTATAAGCAAAGACATTCTTTCGTTTGAGCAACTCCCACCTGTTATCACATTCGATATTCTTTCCATGGCATGGGAAGTTTATTTTACCTCTGATGGACACGAGGAAGAGAATAATGAATAAGAGTCAAGTTTTCCTACTGTTTTTACTGTCCGTAGTATTCGGCTTAGCGGCTGTATTTTTTGCTAAGCAGTGGATGGATGATCAAGTTCAGCCAACCGTTGAAGTTGAAACGGTCGAGCGTCACCCCGTTGTTGTCGCATCACAAGAAATTGAAGCCGGAACTATTATCGAGGATCAGTTTTTAACCACCAGATTGATGGAAGTTGATTGGATTAATGAAAATAACTATTCGGATAAAGCAGAGCTGATTGGCAAGGTTGTTGCGAATACTGTCTATGCGGGAGAGGTGCTTCACAAGTTACGATTTACTGTACCAGGAGAAGGGTCAACGCTTGCAGCTCTTATCCCTGAAAATAAACGTGCGGTAACAATACGTGTTGATGATGTTATTGGTGTGGCGGGTTTCTTATTACCGGGTAACAAGGTTGATATTCTTAATACGGTTTCTTACGGAAAAAATTCTGCAGCGACTCAAACAGTATTAAAAGACATTAAGGTTTTGGCTGTCGACCAAACGGCTAAAACGAAAGAAAACAGTCCGATTATTGTACGAGCGGTAACACTTGAGATGACGCCGAAAGAGGCAGAGAAGCTTCTCACGGCTAAAAGCAAAGGCGATATTCAGCTGACTTTGAGAAACCCACATGAAGTTGAGAAAAAAGTGGTTCGTCGATATGTGCCTAGACCAAGTGTCACCATTATCAAAGGTACAGAAACATCTAATGTGCGCGTCAAGGATTGAGGTGAAATATGAGAATATTAATTGCGTGTGTTTTGAGCCTGATTTGTATTTCTACGGCCAGTGTTGCGGCGTTACAAACGGGAAAAACAGTCACGGTTCCACATCATAAATCTACGCATGTCGTGCTGTCGGGAAAAGCGGCGAAGGTTTCTCTTGGTGATCCTGAAGTTTTAGATATTGTAATTTTAAAATCAAATGAAGTGTTTTTAATTGGTAAAAAATTAGGTGCGACAAACCTAATGGCTTGGGACTCTCGAGGTCGGTTGATTGAGTCTATTAACATTGAGGTTACTCATGATCTTAATAGCCTCAAAGCTAAATTATATGAGTTCCTTCCTGATGAAACTATAGAAGTGCACAGTGCGCAGAACCGTCTATTATTGAGCGGTCAGGTCAGTAACCAACAACAAATGAATGTGGCGATGCGAATCGCAGAAACCTATTCGTCAGGGCAGGCTGCTGACGCATCAAAAGAAAGCGGAAGTGAACAAGCTGCCGCAACTGGTGTTATCAATTTGATGTCTATCGGCGGTGCCCAACAAGTCATGTTAGAGGTGACGGTTGCTGAGGTTCAAAGAAGCTTGGTAAGAAAGTTTGATGCGAACTTCCATTTCTTCCAAACCAGTGGATCTGACTTCTCTTGGGGGGCGTCTTCAGTCCCTGCCGGAGTGTTAGGTGCAACCCCTATTTTCAATATTCCTACCTCTACTGATTACGGTATTTTAGGTTCTTTCATTGATAGTAATACATTGTTTACTTTCGCATTGGACGTAGCAAAACAAAATGGTGTGGCAAAAGTCTTGGCTGAACCGAACTTAACCGCGCTAAGCGGTTCAAAGGCTGAGTTTTTAGCGGGGGGAGAATTTCCCATTCCGGTGCCTGATGAAGATGGTATTACCATTGAATATAAAGAATATGGTGTAGGTTTAAAGTTCATCCCCACGGTACTCAGTGACAAAAAAATCAACCTAAACTTAGCGGTTGATGTGAGTGAGATTGCCAATAGTAGCTCGTTAACAATTGATCCTGGTACCACCAATGCGACTTACTTTATCCCTCCTATTACCCGAAGAAGTGCATCGTCGACGCTTGAGTTAGCCGACGGTCAAACCATCGGTATTGCGGGGTTGTTGAGTGAGAATGTTAGGGACATCAGTAACAAGATGCCAGGCTTTGGCGATGTGCCGATTTTAGGTCAGCTTTTCAATAGCCAAGAGTATGTATCTGGTGAAACAGAGCTCGTTATTCTTGTTACTCCTCGACTCGCTAAACCTATTGACCGAACGAAAGTGACGTTACCAACTGATGCCTTTGTTGATCCTAATGATTTGGAATATTACTTGTTAGGCAGAAGCGCTTACATCGCTGAACCGTCTGAATCTGATTCAGAACAATCTCAAGCTTCACAGGATATATCACCGACCGATGGTGGTAGCGAAGGCTCATTTGGGCATGATTTATAAGGGGATAGATATGAATAAAATAATGATGATCTTTCTCACAATGTTATTGGTTGGCTGTGCGAACGATGCTCGTTTAGGGCACTCGGTAGCACTAGTGAAAACAGAGCAAACGTATAACCCTAATGCGACCCAAGAGAATTTACTCGAAGTACCTGATGGTACAGGGGAGCGGATGCAGACTGGTTACGACAGATATGTTGGCAGAGGTGAAAATGATCTGTCCGGAAGTAGTAGCCAGATCTTAGAAGATTTTAACTAAATCTGGAGGTACTCATATGTTGTATCGAGTATCACAAAGCCCTAAAAAACAACAAGGCTTAGTTGCGGTGATGATTACCGCTGCCTTGCTGGTTTTTCTAGCTGTCTCAGCGCTAGCTGTAGACATAAACCATATGGTTGTAAATAAAACGCGCTTACAAAATGCAGTCGATTCTGCAGCGTTGGCTGCCGCAACCATATTAGACAATAGTAAAGATAAAGATGCTGTAGACGCAGAAGTTGGTACGGCACTCAATGCCATGGCGGCTTCAACAGGGAACCAAGAAATTGATTTCTCGACCGCTTCTATAAGCATTGATTATTCGAATGACCCACAGGATTTTACTGGCACGGCGACGTTCGGTGCAAATGAAGATGTTTATGTGCGAGTTCGCGTAGATGCACTAGAGATGGATGAGTTTTTCATTCATATGTTTGGCCTTGATAAGGCAGTATCAGCAAGTGCCGTTGCTGGCCCCAGCTCAGGTCAAGATGTAGTTAATAACGTGGTACCCATTGGTGTGTGTATTGGTGATGGCACTTCGGATAACGATATTGATCCAGAAGATGGCTATCACGATGTGACAGGTGAAGAGATAGTTAATGTATTTGGCTATGAAGTCGGCACCGTTCATGCTCTTAAAGTAGGGGATAACAAACTATCTGAAATGGGTAATGGTAATTATCACCTATTGGACTTCGGCTCTGGTGGTAAAACAGTTAAAGAAGGCTTGGGTGGGAACTATAGTTATCCTGTAGCGATTGGTGACAATATAACCACTAAACCAGGAGGAACGGTTGGTCCCACAGGCGATGGCCTGAATACTCGTTTTGGTGATTATGGTGGTGGCTTATCTGCATCTGATTACCCTTCAGATTATGTAACTACAGAACCTACCAATGAAATAACGATTGATGCCGGTACGGGAGAGATCGATTCTGACGGAAGTTATACCTATGCTCAATATGAGTCAGATACCAACGCCTGCATAGCAAACGGTGGTTCTGGGTGTGCATCTAATGGTGTCGCTTGGCGTCGTATTTTGCCAATTCCTATGGTGGATTGCTCTGGTAAAAGTGGTGGTGCAACTGACTTTACCGTGCACAAGATTGGCTGTTTTTTCTTGTTGCAAAAAGCACCAACTAACAACTCAGGTACACCCGCCGTTTTTGGTGAGTTTATCCACTCTTGCAGTGTTGCTGGTGGATCAGGTAGTACAACGTCGACAACAGAAGGGACTTATAAGATTGTTCTGTATAAGGACCCCGATAGTGGGGAATCTTGATCATGAAGCAATCTAATCAATTTCAACAGGGATTTGCTGCCGTAGAGATGGTCATTGCGACTCCCGTTTTACTGTTTTTTCTAGTCTTAGTTCTAGAGCTTGGCAATATTCTTGTTCACTACAATGTGATATCGAAGTCAGTGCAAAATGGCGCTCGTTATGCGGTTAGTGAAGTGTATGGAACTATTGGTGGAACCATCGCACCGACGTCTGAAATTCAGAATGTCGTGGTCTATGGTCAGAACAGCGTAGGAACAGCTGTATTATCTTCACTGACGACATCGGATGTGACTGTAACCCCTCCTTCAGGAGACAGTTATGTACGAGTCAGTGTGACGTATGATTATGTTCCACTCTTCTTGTCTATTCCTTTTTCGAACGAGAGTTTTGCTGTTCCATTAAGTGTGACTTCCGTGATGAGGGTGCTGTGATGATAAGACTTAAAAGACGAACCAAAGGGCTTGCCATTATTGAGTTCACTTTGGTCTCATCATTAATTTTTCTGCTGCTCTTCCTCATTTTAGCGTTAGGTGCCTATATATTTTCGCTGCAAATGGTCAGTGAAGCAACTAGGAAGGCTGCTAGGTTAGCGACGGTATGCTACGTCCTTGATAGAGATAATATTGCCGGAATGGTGGTGGATGATATTCCTCTTGTTGGGTTTACTAATGCGAACTTAGAAGTGGCTTACTTAGACGCGAGCGGGGTAGAGGTTGCTTCTGATTTTGAAGCGAACTTTGGTGATATTAAATTTGTGCGTGCTAGGGCTACGGGTTATGGCATTCAGCTAATCAGTAACCTAAGCTTTCTAGGAAATAATGGATTTCTAGCCGCCCCTGCGTTTGAAACAATACTACCAGCAGAAAGTTTGGGAGTGGTGAGGCCTCAAACTGAAACCAGCCCTAACATATGGAATAGATGCCCATAAGCGGTTATTTAAAAGGAGATAAATGTATGGGGGAAGCGATCAAAATAACGCCGAATGAAAACGATAAGGATATGACTCGTTTAAAAACAAATTTAAAGGTTTGGTTAGTTTACAGTACTGACGGCTTTCACTCGCATATGAGTCAAGAGCTAAAAAAATGCCGAAATGTTCATGTGACGTCGTTTTCTCTTGCGGCAATGAGTGAAGAGTACTTAAAAAGTGCGGATGTTCCAGAGCTTATTTTCGTTGAAGCTAATGGGAATTGGGCGCAAAAAATGGTTGAGTTGCAAGGGTATGATTTGTCTTTAGAAGACAAGGACTTGTCTTTAGTTGTGCTCGGTGATGAAAGTGATAATGGGTCACTAAAAATCGCCCTGCGTTTAGGGGCATCAGACTTTTTGTCTCACAATGTAACTCTATCGGACTTACTGCCACTCTTGAAGAAAACGGCCTCTGAAAAGCTTGAGAACTCCAGTTACGGAGAGTTTATCTTGTTTTTGAACACCAAAGGAGGGATGGGGGCAACCACTTTAGCGTTAAATACTGCTATTGAGATGGCCACGCAGCACCCTAACGAAGTACTTTTACTCGATATCGATCTTCAATTTGGCGTGATACCTGATTATTTGAACATAACCCCCACTTATAGTGTTTCGGATGCGATCAACAGTTCTAATGATTTGGATGAAATGTCTTTGGGGTCATTGGTAAATAAACACGAATCGGGTCTCCATGTTCTAAGCTTTAAGCATGAAAATAACGCAGATGATTTCGAACAGGCTCAGAAAATTGGCAGATTACTTCCAATTCTGCGTCGTTTTTACCCTTATGTGATCATTGACCTGTCTAGAGGCTTAGACCACGTGTTTGCATCAGCAATATCACCTGCGACGAAAGTACTTTTGGTTTTGCAACAAAGTTTAGTCTCAGTCAAAAACACCAGTCGATTAATTAAGTCTTTGAAGTTTGAATATGGCCTACAAAGCGACTCAATAGAGGTCATTCTCAACCGTTATGAAAAGCGACATTCAATTAAGTTAAAAGATGTAGAGCAGGCGGTGGGTAATCACAATATACATCTTATGCCTAACGATTTTAAAGTTGCGCTGGAGAGTGCCAACTTGGGGCAGCCGTTAGTTCAGTCGAGAAAGAAAAGCTCTATTACTCGCTCTATCATCGATTTGTCTCATGTTCTATCACCACCAGAACAAGAAGAGAAAGGGTGGCTGAAAAAGTTGTTTTCATAATGGGTTGATGAAAAGTAAACACGAGGGATTGTGATGTTCTTTAAACGAAAAAATGTAAATCCAGAGTTTGAAAAAAAAGTAGAACAGATTTCGCATGATTCAGAAGATGCCAATCCTGTTGACCGTTTATCCAATGTTGAGGTGTCTAGTCACTCTAGGAATACTGAAGCGAGCGTTGAAAAGGAAAAGGCGATTGATGAGGCTCGAAAGATTTTAGAGCAGGAACTGTCAATCAAACACTTCTTTCATAAGCAGTTGCTTGAGACATTGGATTTAGGATTACTTTCGAGCTTGGAGAAAGAGCGTGCGAAGTTAGATTTGCACGAAGCCATCGTACAGTTAATGGCTGAAGATGGTAGCCATGCTCTGAGTGCAGAAGGTCGAAAAAGGGTCATCAAACAGATAGAAGATGAGGTTTTTGGCCTTGGTCCGTTGGAGCCCTTATTAGCCGATCAAACCGTGTCAGATATATTGGTCAACGGCCCTAAAAGTGTTTACGTGGAGCGAAGAGGTAAACTTGAAAAAACGCCCTATACTTTTCTTGATGATCGCCATTTAAGAAACATTATTGACCGTATCGTCAGTCAGGTTGGTCGCCGCATAGATGAAGCGTCACCTATGGTAGATGCCCGTTTAGTTGATGGTTCACGTGTTAATGCGATTATCCCACCTCTCGCACTTGATGGTCCTTCCGTTTCTATCCGTCGTTTTGCTGTAGACCGTTTGACTATGGATAACTTGATTGACTATAACTCAGTGTCTCCTCAGATGGCTAAGTTTGTCGAAGCTGCGGTTAAAGGTGAATTAAATATCTTAATCTCTGGAGGGACTGGCTCTGGTAAAACGACAACACTTAACATCTTTTCTGGCTTTATTCCTAGAGATCAACGAATTATTACCATAGAAGACTCGGCGGAATTACAACTTCAACAACCTCATGTCATTCGTTTAGAAACTCGCCCTGCAAACCTAGAAGGTAAAGGCGAAATCAGCCAGCGAGAGCTCGTAAAAAATACCCTGCGTATGCGCCCCGACCGAATCGTGGTTGGTGAGGTTCGTGGTAGCGAAGCCGTTGACATGCTAGCGGCGATGAATACCGGTCATGATGGATCTCTTGCTACCATTCACGCTAATACCCCTCGTGATGCCTTAAGTCGTGTCGAAAACATGTTCTCGATGGCAGGGTGGAACATATCAACCAAAAACTTACGAGCTCAGATTGCCTCGGCTATCCACCTTGTTGTTCAAATGGAACGCCAAGAAGATGGTAAGCGTCGTATGGTGAGTATCCAAGAGATCAACGGCATGGAAGGTGAGGTGATCACAATGTCGGAAATATTCCGTTTTCAGCGTAAAGGTATTGATGAAGACGGCAATATTATCGGTTATTTCACGGCAACGGGGGTCGTTCCTCAATACCATGACCAGTTAGTCAAACGTGGACTCGACCTACCTTTCGAGCTCTTTAGTGAGACCAAAGGTTAAGGAGAGATTATGGACAATGTAAGCGTTTCATTAGGTCTATTATTCATTGCGGTGCTTTTTATCTCTCAAGCTTTGTTGCTCCCTGCTGCAGGGAAAAAAGCGAAGCACAAAGAGTTGTCTCGACGTTTGAAAGAGACGCAACGTAATATCGATGCAGAGAGTTTGTCATTACTCAAAGAACACTATAACAAAGAACTGTCCCCGCTAGATCGTAAGCTCATCGTTATTTCTTTCTTCGCTGGCTTGAAAAAAATGTTGGAACTAGCCGGTATGAAAGTGACGTTAAGCAGGTTCTTACTTATTGTTTCTCTTTGTGGTGTGTCACTCACGTTGATATCGATAATGACGAACCAAGTATGGTTCATCAGTGTTGGAGCGTTCATTTTTGTTTGGGTTATCGCTTATCTATTTGTGCAAAATCGAGTGACTTACCGAATGGCTCGATTTGAGGAACAACTTCCTGAGGCTTTAGATATTATTCGACGCGCATTGCAAGCAGGACAACCGCTCGTCCAATCATTCAATGAAGTTGGCGAAGAACTTCCAGATCCAATCGGTATTGAATTTAAAAATACCTATAACCTACTTAACTATGGTTATGACTTACGCTTAGCGATTCTACAGATGACAGAACGAGTACCAACCGTCTCAATGTTGGCATTTTCTAGTGCTGTAATGTTGCAAAAAGAGACTGGGGGTAACCTATCTGAAAACCTGCAAAAGGTATCTGAAGTACTTAGAGCGCGTTTTAAACTGGAAAGGAAAATCAAAACGCTCTCTGCTGAAAGTCGTTTATCCGCATGGATCTTAACGTTATCTCCATTTGGTTTGTTCTTCGCTTTAAGGGTCGCTAGCCCCGAGTATATAGAGCCACTCTATAAAGATCCTCGCGGTCTCTCGATGGTGAGTGTCGGTATTGTTCTTTTGGCTATCGGAGCTTTGTGGATTAAAAAGATCATCAGCATAGAGATATAACCTATGGAATTATTAAATATTGAAGTTTGGAAGCAGATGTTAGCTGACTTTGGAGTTAGCTCTCAGATGGTTATCTATTCGATGATTTTGCTTACAACAGTCTTGTTAACGCTAACGCTTGGATTTCTATTTTTAGGAGCTCGTTCTCCTTTGGACAAGAAACTGAGACAGATATCAGAAGACGGAGCACCGACTGGCAGAAAACCATACGACTTCTCGAATACGTTAGAATCATTAAGCCCTTTTATAAGTAAAGGTAATAAAAAAGATAATGAAACTTACTCGGAAAAGTTGATGCATGCCGGGTTCCATGAGAAGAGTTCGTTATCGGTTTTCTATGCGTTGAAGGTTTTATCTAGCTTAATCGGTATCGTCGCGGGCTTTATGGTTTATTACATAGCGTTGGGCGGAGATTATAATAATTTACTCATCATGACCTGTGTTTTTCTTGGCACATTCACACCTAATATTATTCTAAGTAAGCTACAAAAAGAGCGTCAGAAAAAAATCAGAAACGGCGTCCCTGATGCGCTTGATCTTCTTGTTGTATGTACTGAATCAGGGCTTGGCTTTAATGCAGCTCTTGGACGTGTTGCATCAGAGCTTTATATCTCTCAGCCTGAACTTGCGGATGAACTAGAGACTGTGTTTGCTAAAATTCAAGCGGGCGTCACTATGCCTGATGCGCTTAGGCAGCTTATCGAACGAACCGGTTTAGTCGAATTGGAAGGCTTGGTTTCTTTGCTTTCTCATGCATCGAGAATGGGCGGAAGTTTAGCGCAAACGCTCCGTGACTATACTGAAGATTTTAGAGATAAGCGTCAGCAAGCCGCTGAAGAAATCGCGGCGAAAATACCGACTAAAATGTTATTCCCCATGTTGATATTTATTTGGCCTTGCTTTTTCATTGTTGCACTTGGCCCTGGACTCTTGATCGTAATGGACGCATTAAGTGCGCCGGGAGCAAGTTTATGATGCTATACAATAAGTTTCTTCTACTACTATTGCCAATTTTGCTACTTGGTTGTGCATCTTCTGATGAACCAACCAACCAATTTGATGCCGAATTGTATTCGGGTAAACCAATCGATAGTTTGACTAGTGATGATCCGCCGCTAAATGAAAAAGAAGCAATTATGCGCGGTGACATTGCTCTGCGAGACAACAATATAGACTTGGCGTTGTATGAATACATACGCTCTTTGTCTTTTCCTGAAAAAGAATTTCACGATAAAACCCTGTTCACTATTGGGCAAATACATTCGTCTCGCGGTAACTCGGCGCTTGCCGAGAAAGCGTATTTGGCGGCCTTAGATTTCAATCCAGCACATACCGAGGTACTGGAGGAATTAGGCGTTTTGTATACGAAGCAGCGACGAACGGATGAAGGTCGAAGTTATTTCTTTAAAGCGATTAATGCCGACCAAGTTCGTTTGAAAAGCAGTGAAACGATTAAAAACCACCAAGCGTTAAGCCAAAGTGAAGTCGCTAGCTTGAAGGTTGACAGTATGTCTCCTGCATCAGCATATATGGGAATTGGTGTGTTGGAAGATGTCGACGGAAAGCATCAGATAGCTCAAGAGTACTTCAAAAAGTCACTGCAGATAGACAAAAACTCATTCAAAGCTCTGTTGAATATGGGCTACTCCCATTACATGTACGGCAATTACAAGGAAGCGTATCAGTACACGCGTTCAGCTCTAGAGTTAGAGCCAAATAGTGAGAAGGCCCAAAACAATCTAGCCCTCATTTATCTGGCTTCCGGTGATGTTAAGAAAGCCACTAATATGTTTATGCGACATATGGATACGCCTGAAGCGTTGAATAATGTAGGGTATTTCCTAATATTACAAGGTAAGCCGGATGAAGCCGTTCCTTACCTTCAGCAAGCAATAGACAAGAAACCATCGTATTACAGAGTTGCGAACGAAAACTTAAACAGAGCACTAGCGGAAGTGAGAGAGATGGAGCAATAGTCGTTTAAATTTTGGCTCAGTGAAAAGGATATTCATGTCGCCTAAAAGTGAGAGTTTTAATAAAGATATCATTGTTATCTCTGTCATTTGGCTAGTTTGTGCCACAGTGATCTTTATTTACAAGTGGGAGAGTGTTTCAGCTCTTAACCTGAATGATAATGACGACTATATGCGTTTCGTTCAATTTCAGGATTGGATGGCAACTGGACATTGGTACCTAGAGCCAATGAATAATTTTAATGCCGCTGATGGCATTGTTATTCATTGGTCTCGCTTTCCTGATTTAATCTTATCGCTCGTAGCTTTTCCATTGTTGTTTATCGTCGATGATAATCTTGCTTATACAATATCCATTTCTCTTGTCCCTCTGCTTTACTTGCTACTTTTTTCGCTGTCATGCTTTTACCTAGCTGACCACCTCTTCGGTGCCAAGTATCGCTTTATTAGTATGATGTTTGCGATTTCTTCGCCTTCAATTATCCATTTTTTACCCGGTTCTATTGATCATCACAATATTCAACTTATATTAGCAACACTGTTTCTGTCTTTAACACCTATTACTATTCATAATCTGAAACAATCATGGCGTGTTTACGCTCAATCTGCTTTTCTGTCTTTATCGTTGTGGACAGGAATGGAGAATATATTGTTATTTATGGCTTTCTTTGTTATTTATATGGTTTATTGCAGCTTTTTTCATAACGGATGGTTTAGTTACATCTCCAAGCTATACGTAACTTGTACTATTTTTTCTATTTTTGCTGTTTTATTAAATAGACCTTATGATGAGTTTTTTGTTTTAAAATATGATGAAATATCATTCATTCTCATTATTCTTTTTCTTAGTGGTTGGGTGTTTGTTAATATTTACAATCGACTGGCTAATGATGACATGAGCTTAAATAAAAGAATGTTATTGTTTGTTTCCCTTGGTTTGTTGTGTTTGCTTCCTGTTGGGATTCTTTATCCCTCGCTGACCAGTGCTTTGTTTATTGATTACCCACCGATACTTAAACTTTATTGGCTAGATCAGGTCACCGAGGCTAAATCTGTAGTTGATTACATAGAAATTAAAGGTTTCTTTTCTGTTGATAACTATGCCTTACTATTGGTACCCGCTATTCTATACCCAGTTTTAAGAATTAAAAATCACCACTGTACAGTACTGTATCTCATATTCATGTTTAATTTAGCTCTTGCGATGTTTTGGCAGGTTAGAGTAATAAGGTTGTGCTTTGTTTTAGCTGCACCTTTTCAAGCATATTTTATTATTAAACTATCTGAATATGTCAGAACCACAATATTAAAAATCATCATTATTTTTTCTGGATCTCCGTTATCGGTAGCATTTTTCATTATTGCATTGTCTCCAACAGGGGAAATTACCACTACCTTTGATGATGAATACAAGTCACCAAGTATCTTTAATGTACTAAAAGATAACGGTATTAACTCTCATACAATTCTTTCAGGAATAGAAACAGGTGCACCTGTATTGGCCAAAACGAACAACAATATAATCGCCGCGCCTTATCATAGAAATATTGTGGGTAACCAATTTTTAATCGAAGTGATGTTAGAAGAGGACATGCTTCTAGCAAGAAACAAAATAGTCGATAAAAAGGTTGATTATATATTGATCGGTAATGACCCTCATTTAACTCTCCTAAAGGACTCTGGAAGCGAGGACTCTTTAGTTAGGAGACTTCATGGGGATAATATTCCGGCTTGGTTAGACGTTACATATGATGGAATTGAGGATGGTTATCGAGTTTTTAAAGTAAGGAGTGAGCATGAATAAACAGAAAGTCGCAGTATTACTCCCATGTTATAACGAAGCCGGAGCCATTGGTGAAACGGTCACGTCTTTTCAACAAGCCTTACCTGATGCATCCATTTATGTTTATGACAATAATTCAACCGACAACACGGTCAACGAGGCGTTACAAGCAGGGGCGATTGTGCGACATGAGCCGCGCCAAGGTAAAGGGGAGGTTGTGAGGCGGATGTTTTCTGATATCGACGCCGATATCTATGTGATGGCTGATGGTGATGATACCTATGACGCCTCAATATGCCCCGAGCTGATCGACCAACTAAATAATGAAAAGCTCGATATGATCATTGGCAGTCGCGAGCGAACTTCAATGGCTTATCCCAAGGGACATATTTTGGGTAATAAGATGTTTTCGACTCTGATAAATAAAGGGTTCAATGCTCAATTGAATGACGTTTTCTCTGGCTATCGAGTGATGAGTCGCCGGTTTGTAAAAACGGTCCCTATTTTCAGTGATGGCTTTCAAATTGAGACGGAACTAACCGTGCATGCATTGCACCACAATATGTCGATCAAAGAAGTATCCACTCATTATCACTCAAGGCCTGAAGGCACGGCGAGTAAGCTGAACACCTTGAGTGATGGTCTCAAGATCCTCAACTTTATCTTGTTCTTATTGAGAGATGTGAAGCCGATGTTTTTCTTTGGCGTATTGTCTATGTTGTTTTGTGTCATCTCATTGAGCTTGGGGATTCCCGTTATTTTAGATTTTGTTGATACCGGGCTGGTAGAAAGGGTGCCAACTGCGATTTTGTCTAGCTCGATTGCATTAATTGCGGTGATGTCTTTTTTCTGTGGATTGATACTCGACAACGTGTCACGAGGTCGGCGAGAGATGCGAATTCTTTCTATATTAAGATGCAGTAATAACAAACCATTGGAATAGGATTCTGGTATGAGAATAAGCAAGGATGAAGATAAGGAATGGCTCGATTATTTGTCTCGTTTCAGTGATGAATACGATGAACGAGTTTATGAGAGCAATACTACGGGGTATGTGATGAGGGCCGGTCATATCGCGTGTGAAAGCCCCTTCGGAGAAGATAAGCATTTCCCCAAGGTATTAGAGGTAGGTTCTGGAACTGGTGAACACTTATTGCATGTTAAACACACCTTCGATGAATACATTGTTAGTGATGGTGATGCATCAGCACTCGAAGTAGCAGATAAGCAACTCAGTCGTATCAATTCTTATGACAAACTCACTTTTAACGTAACTAATGCTTGTGAGTTAGATTTTGAAAGCAACAGTTTCGATCGCGTGATCGCAACTCATATATTGGAGCACCTATACGAGCCTCATTTGGTGATCAAAGAGTGGCTACGAGTGTTAAAACCAGGAGGCACTCTGTCTATTTTGATTCCTACCGATCCCGGAATTGCTTGGAAGGTCGGTCGTTATATGACGACAAGAAAACACGGTTTAAAAAAGGGGTGGAATTACGATTACATAATGGCGAGGGAACATGTTAATCCATGTAATAACCTAATTGCCTTTTTAAACTATTACCTTCCTGACAATCAAAACTCGTTTTGGCCGTTGAGCTTTGCACCCCTTATCGACTGTAATTTATTCTTCAATTTTCATGGAATTAAAATTGTTTCTAAGCATTAGAGTAGGAAGAAGCAGTTAGCTTCCTACTCTAATGCTTAATGTTACAGATTGGTAATCGCACCCAATAACATGAAGATCCCCACTAAACCTACAATCGGCATCTTCACGGTTTTCAATAACCACACACCAACAATGATCAGAGCGAAGTCTAAGCCGCTACTCACTGCACTTGTGAAGATGGGTTGGTATAGAGCCGCAAGTAATAAGCCGACTACAGCCGCATTCACACCTGTAAGCGCCCCAGCTACTAGAGGCTTACTCGCAATTGCCTGCCAGTTCTTCAATACACCCAGTAGCAGCAAGAAGCCCGGTAAGAACACCGCAATCGTTGCGAGCAGTGCCCCTGTGATCGGTGCTGATGGCATTAATACATAACCTAGGTAAGTGGCTAACGTAAACATCGGTCCCGGTACGGCTTGCGCTGCGGCATAGCCTGTTAGGAAGGCATCTTGAGACAGTTGGTCACCAATGCCATTCTGTAGCAACGGAAGAACCACGTGACCGCCACCGAATACCAAACTGCCTGCTTGGTAGAACAAGCCAAATACTTCAATGCCTTGAGAGTAAGCACTGAATAGAGGCAGACCAACCAGTAAAGCAACGAAAATCACGAGTGGTGTTAACGATATCTTGTGCGTCGAAGGTGCTGCTTTTAATTCGTGTGAGGTTAAGAACTTACTGCCAACCATAGCAGCAAACAATAGAACTAATACCTGAGGCCAGATCCCAGGAATTAAAAGTAGAACAATCGCGGTTATCACACACAGTGCTGTTGCTACCTTTGATTGGCAAAAGTTTTTGTACATGCCGAAAGTGGCGTCAGCTACAACCACGACCGCGAGTAGCTTAAGTCCGTGGATGATTGAAATGAAAAGCGGCGCTTCTAACAACTGGTTGCTCACTAAGGCCAATATCAACATTAGGATGACTGAAGGGGAGGTGAAGCCGACAAATGCGGCAATCGCACCGGTTAAGCCACCTTTTTTGTAACCAACCGCGAAGCCAACCTGACTTGAGCCTGGACCCGGCAGAAATTGACTGAGGGCGACAATTTGCCCGTACTCTTCGTCGGATAACCAATTCAGTTTCTCAACAAAGGTTTTACGGAAGTAGCCAATGTGTGCCGCAGGTCCACCGAAGCTAATCCAGCCAAGCCAGAAAAAGGTTTTAAAAATTGAAAGCATGATCGATTCCAGATAAATGTTTAGCGTAATTTAGGTGGAGTTGAACTATGATTAAAATTAATTGTTTTAATTATAACTATGAATAATATGGGATTGATTTGTGGCTGATTTTAACTGGAAAGGAATTGACCTTAACTTATTGATTGCACTGCAAGCTCTGTATAAAACCAACAGTGTTAGTAAGGCGGCTGAACGTTGTTATGTCAGCCAATCAGCGATGAGTCATAGCTTACAAAGACTGAGAAAGTTGTTTGATGACCCTTTGTTTGAGCGGGTCGGTAGCAAGATGGAAGCGACCGACCGAGCGATTGAATTATCAAGCACCGTCGATGCCTTACTCAATACCATTCAGTCAGAAGTACTGTTGTCTAAATCGTTTGATGTAGCAACCTATAAAGGCACTTGGAAGATCGGACTTACCGATTATGCAGAGCAGATGTTCGCTCCAATGTTGTTTGATCTTATTAAGCAATCTTCGCCTTATTCTCAAGTGACGTTATTCAATGTCAATCGAAGCAACTATCAACAAGTGTTTGAAGACGCTAAGCTCGATATCGCGATCGGCAGTTTTGGTGAGGTACCAAAGCCTTATCGAACAAAGCATTTGTATACAGAGCAACATGTGTGTTTGTTCGATCAGTCGGTTTTATCTATTGAACAACCAATGTCTTTAGATCAGTTTGTATCTGTAGAACATGCATTGGTTTCTCCTGCAGGGGCTCTAAAAACGGGTGTTGATATTCGATTGGCTGAGCTAGGTTTCAGTCGAAAAGTCGCTATATCTTCAAGTAACTTTTTAACTGTTAAACGACTCATTCGTGGCAGAGAACTATTGTGTATTGTCCCCAAGCTAGTCGCGCGCAAGGATATTGATAGTGAAGAAACCTTACTAGCTGTGAAGCCACCTATTGATGTTCCAGATTTTGATATCCAGCTTGTTTATAGAAAGGCAAAGCATTTAGATGATAAAAATAAACTACTTAGAAAGTTGATTACTAATGCGATCTCATCTGTGATTTCCGAATAGTTTATTGTGTCGGTTAATCGTCAAATTCATATGAATTAATTTTAGAAAAATCCGGTTTATTATAAGAACCCGACTATACTTAATTTACGACTCAAGGCAGTCGTAAAGAATAGGCTTTTTGATTTACCTAAGTAAAAAAATTGGTTATATCCTCATGATATAGCTTAAAAATCTACCAGGCTAAACGGACTTAGTTGGTCTTAAAGCGCTAGCTCCCCCTAGCGCTTTTTCTTTTATGTCGATTCTGGCAAAAGGGTCTGAATTCTTTTCAGCAGTTGCTCGATCTCTTGTTTTTCATAGTGAGCCGTCACCTTAGGTTGGCTGCTTTCTCTTGGGAGTAATGCAGTTTCGATATGGTGCTGCAGTAAAGCATCTTGTGAGTTAGCGTTGAGCTTCTCTGCAAGTACCACAGCTTGTCGACCAATCGTGGTGAAGTCTTGTTTGATGGTGGTCAGTGGTGGATTAAAAAACGCACTGTCCTCGATGCCATCAAAGCCGACGACCGCAACCTTGTCAGGGACTGGAATCTGCAGTTCTTGCAGTGCGCGTAAAACCCCTAATGCCATTTGATCACTGGCGACCAACACAGCATCAAATGGGATTTGTTTCGCAACGGCGTCTCGAATGCCAAGGTAGCCACTTTCCGCTTGCCAGTTTCCTTGATGTTGAAACTGTACCTGACAGTTTGCATCTGATAGCACACCCAACCAACTCTGAAGACGGATTTGTGAGGCACTGGATTCGTTAGGCCCGCTGATCAACAAGTATTCAGAGCGACCATTTTCAATAAGATGCTGAGCCGCCAGCTTTGCGCCCTCGGCGTGATCGCCGCATATATAGTTAACTTGGCTGTTAGAAGGGACATCAATGAAGATGAGGTTCAAGTGTTGATATTGTTCTACCAGCAATTCGGCGTCTGCACTCTTTAAAGGCACATTGAGAATGATGCTGTCGACCTGTTGAGCCATCAGTTCACGAATAGCCTCACGGGTGTTCGCGAGATTAGGCTCGGAAACAACAGAGAAAGCGACGCCATAACCCATATCATGAGCCTGCATTCGCACGCCATTGGCGATCATTGCTGCGCCATGCAGTGCCATATCGAGCGTGACTAAACCAACGCTGGTGGACTTGGAACGGCTGAGCATTTGAGCCCCTTTATTGGGCACATATCCAAGCTTCTTTATCGCAGCATTCACTTTGTTTCGAGTGGATTCTGCGACATCTTGCGAACCGTTCGTCACCCTTGATACTGTTTGAGTCGATACGCCAGCCAGCTTCGCCACATCTTTAAAAGTTACACTCATCACACCGTCCATCGAATATTCCCGTCGTTCGATGAGCTTATCCAATTTAGCGAAATGAAACTCTGCTCCCTTTCAAAAAAATGTCATTTGAAACATTAAATATGTTTCCGGAAACAGTCGATCTTGTGCAAATTTTAGCAACGAATAAGTGTTTTTAGATCACGTTATTTAGCCGTTTTAGTACTAATTTCAGTCTTCAAGTTCACTATTAATTTTAGTTTATGTTTACGAAAACAATATGAGATTGGCTATGAGCGAATTTATTCATCTAACAAGTAAAAACCACAGTTTGATCATCAAATCGGGCCGTACTCCAGAGGTTCTTCACTGGGGCGCAAAGATCGCCAGTATTGATGAAGATCTTTTGTTATCAACCGAGAGACCGATCTCTCAAGCACGCCTTGATGTCGATGTACCGCTTTCTCTTTGTCCTGAATTGGGTAGCGGTCATTTTAATGCGCCGGGAATAGAAGGGCATCGTGATGGTTTTGATTGGGCACCCGTTTTTAATACCGTCCGCGTGGAAGCTCAGGTTCAGCAAGCCACTTTTGTTCTAGAAGACACCGTGTCTAAGCTTGAATTGACGGTTGAAATTAAACTGGATTACGAATCGGATGTGGTTCAAAAGCGCATCACAGTAACCAACAAAGGGGGCAGTAAATACTATTTAAATAAGCTGTCATCAACGTTGCCGCTGCCAAACCACGCCAATGAATTGATGACGTTCCATGGTCGTTGGTGTCATGAGTTCCAAACGCAACGTCAGCGTTTTGAGCATGGTGGCTTCATGCAAGAGAACCGTCGCGGCCGTACTTCACATGAAAACTTCCCTGGCATGTTTGCAGGAACGCAAGGTTTCTCAGAACAGAATGGTTTGGTGTGGGGCTTCCATTTAGGTTGGAGTGGTAACCACCAAATGCGTGCTGATGTTCGCAGTGATGGCCGCCGCTTTGTACAAGCGGGAGAGTTATTGTTAGCGGGTGAATCGATTCTAGAACCAGAGGCTACTTACCAGACACCTTGGCTCTATGGCTGTTACAGCAACTCTGGTTTGAACGGTATTGCTCAACGTTTTCAGCAGTTTGTTCGTGACAACATTATTCAATTCCCTACCGATAAACCTCGCCCTGTGCACTTAAATACTTGGGAGGGCATCTACTTCGACCATAAACCGGAATACATCATGCAGATGGCAACCGAAGCCGGCGCAATGGGTGTTGAACGATTCATTATTGATGATGGTTGGTTTATTGGTCGTGATGGCGAACGAACGGCCTTAGGCGATTGGTATCTCGATGAAGTGAAATACCCAAATGGCTTAGAACCTGTGATTGAACACGTTAACCAACAGGGGATGGAGTTCGGGTTGTGGGTTGAACCTGAGATGGTCAGCCAAGACTCAAACCTATACCGTAACCATCCTGATTGGGTCCTAGGTTTGCAAGGTTATCATCAACCGTCTGGTCGTTGGCAGTATGTTTTAGACTTGCAGAATGAAGCGTGCTTTGACTACTTGTTCTCTCGCCTTGATACGCTTCTGACTACGTACAATATCGGCTACTTAAAGTGGGACATGAATCGTGAATTAGTTCAGCCGAGCCACCAAGGTAAGGCGGCGGTGCATGGTCAAACTGAAGCCTTGTATCGTCTCGTCGATCAACTGAATCAAGCACACCCTAAAGTCGAGATTGAATCTTGTTCATCAGGCGGTGGTCGCATTGATTTTGAAATCCTCAAGAGAACACATCGATTCTGGGCATCCGATTGTAACGATGCATTGGAACGCCAAGCTATTCAAAAAGGCATGAGTTACTTCTTCCCACCAGAAGTTATGGGGGCGCATATTGGCCCTGCTGAGTGCCATTCAACCAATCGTCGTCACAGTATCAATATGCGTGGTGTCACCGCTTTGATGGGGCATATGGGTGTTGAGCTTGACCCGGTTAAAGAGTCGCAACAAGAGAAACAAGCTTTCTCTCACTACATCTCTCTGCACAAGCAGTTCCGCCATATTTTGCACTCAGGGCGCAGCTTTCGCATGGATCCTGCGGACAAAAACCAGAACATCTATGGGGTGCAGAATGATGATGAAATGCTGATCACCGTGTGTCAGTTGGCGATGCCTGAGTACGCTCTGCCATCACCACTTCGTATTAGCTGCGTGGAAGACAGTGCGCTGTATCAAGTGAAGTTAGTGGAGATGCCACAAACCAGTTTCCAACTCATGAAGCAACGCCCTCAATGGTTAGATAAAACACTGACTTTAAGCGGCGATAACCTCAAAGAGATTGGATTGACCTTACCTATTCTCGACCCAGAGTCTGCCTTGATTGTGCATCTAAAAAAGATGTGAATCTCTGACTCTGAGTACCCCTACAAATAAAAATCTAAATATAAAAATTATAATCGGCAGCGAGGTATTGCTGCCGCAATAACTCAACTTAAGGAAAACAAAATGTCTATTACCGTTCTGTTGTCATTTTTGTTATTTACTGGGTTTGTAGTCGCGTTTACCTACAACAAAGTGAAAAATGATAAAAACACCTCACAAGATGGTTTCTTTCTTGGCGGAAGAAGCTTAACCGGCGGCTTAATCGCCAGCTCACTTATCTTAACAAACTTGAGCGCCACCAGTTTCGTGGGCATGAGCGCACAAGCTTATACCCACAATATGAGTGTCATGGGCTGGGAAGTGGCCTCTGGTGTCACTTTGGTGATCATCGCTTTGATGTTAGTTCCTCGTTATTTGAAGCAAGGCATCACCACTATTCCTGATTTCTTAGAGAGCCGCTACGACATGTCGGTGAAGAAGTTTGTGACGTTACTTTTCTTGTGCCAATACGTGATCAACATTTTGCCTACCACACTTTACGCGGGCGCCGTTGTTTTGGGTGAAATCTTCGATGTTCAGGCCCTGCTTAATATTTCAGAGTTTAGCTCAATCGCGCTTATTTCGGCGACGATTGGTCTACTTGGCTTCTTTTACGCAATTTATGGTGGCCTGAAAGCGGTTGTGATTGCAGATACCATTAATGGCGTAGGCTTGATTGTTGGCGGCATGATGATCCCTGTATTTGGTTTAATGGTATTGGGCGAGGGGAGTTTCGGTGCTGGCTTAGATATTCTGCTTTATGCTGCGCCAGAGAAGCTTCAATCTGTGGGTACAGAAAGCGACCCACTGCCGTTCTCAACATTGTTCACAGGTCTGCTTTTGGTGAACTTGTATTACTGGGGTACTGACCAATCCATCATTCAACGCGCATTAGGTGCTAAGAACCTGAAAGAAGGACAGAAAGGGGTCATCCTTGCTGGTGCGATTAAGGTTATCTCTCCCCTGTTCTTGATCATTCCAGGCATCATCGCTTTCCACATGTTTGGTGCTGATGCGGGTAACCCAGATACCATGTACACCCGTTTAGTGAATGAAGTTTTGCCTAAGCCGCTGGTGGGTTTCTTCGTTGCGGTGATGTTTGGTGCGATTTTGAGTACCTTTAATGGTGTGTTGAACAGCTCAACGACTCTGTTTGCATTGAACGTGTATAAGCCGCTATTTGGACAAGGTAAAACCGATGAAGAGCTAGTGGGTAAAGGACGTATTTTTGGTGTCGTGATTGCGATTATCTCGGTATGTATCGCACCATTCATCATGTATGCGCCAGAAGGCCTTTTCCAATACCTACAAATGGTGGCGGGGTTCTTCAGTGTGCCAATCTTCACTATCGTGTTTGTCGGCTATGTATCTAAACGTGTTCCAGCTATAGCGGCAAAAGTGGCGTTGGTGGTGTTTGTAAGTTCTTACGCAGCAATGCAGTTAGTGTTTAAAACACCGATTCACTTCCTGCATCAATTAGCGATTCTGTTCGTGGTATGTACTGCGTTGATGTTCATTATTGGTTACTTTATGCCGCGTGAGTCTGAGTACGTGATGCCAGTCAATGAGAATATTGATGTGACACCTTGGGAGTTCCGTTTCGAGGCTTCGGCTATCATTCTCTACATGGTATTAGGTGCTTACGTGATGTTCTCTGATGTGGGCTTTGTCTCTGATGATCCAACCATCATGCAGGTTTACGGTGTGTGCGGCATTGTGATGCTGTTTGGTATTGCAGCACGCTTAGCAAAGCGTAAGAAAGCACTTGCGACCGCGTAGGTGAGTTCGATTCATTAAAAACGAAAACGCCGCTCCTTGAAAATAGGAGCGGCGTTTTTCGATCTTGTGAAGATAAATGGAAGGCTAAAAAGTCTAAAAAGAGAATCGAGTCCATTTCTTAGCTCGCCAGCGATAGGCCATGATGATTCCACGGAACCACTCGTCCATCGCGATTGCCATCCAAGCCCCCAATACGCCATAACCCCAATGCACGCCAAGCAAATAGCTCATGGCAACCCCAATGCCCCACATGCTGAGAATACCCATTTTGATCGGGAATTTAATGTCGCCAGCAGCCTTTAGACAAGAGATAAAGATCAGGTTAAATACTCGGCCAGCTTCAAGAATGATGGAACCTGCAATCAGTGCCGCCGTTAGCGCAATGATCTCTGGATCTTGCGTGAACAGATCGAGAATTTCGAACCGGAACACATAAACCATGCAGGTAATCGCGGTTGACGCGATAAAGCCAACCACAAAGTAGCGTTGCACGCGCTTGGTGATCTCGTCGATCCAACCCTTACCAATGTAATAGCCTGTTTGGATTTGGCTGCCTTGACCAATTGCCAGTGCAAACGCAAAAGAGAGACGAGCGATGTTTTGTGCGTAAGTAAACGCAGCCAGTGAAGAGGTGCCCATCTGCACGACAAAGAAGGTAATGCTGATCTGAGCCATGTTATAAGAGAGCACTTCTCCAGCGTTCATCGAGCCGATCTTCATGATTTTTTGATAGATGGCTTTCGGCACAGATTTAAACTGCTTCACTGGTAGATAAATCCCTTTGCTTTTGACCACACCAATCAAGATCAACATCCCTATCACTTGGCTAATGACGGTCGCGGTCGCAACCCCTTGCACGCCGTATACAGGCAAACCAAAAGGTTGATATAAAGCGCAGTAGTTACCGAATACGTTGATAACGCCAGCAATCATGTTGATCACCATCGGTGATTTTGAATAGCCATGACTGCGCAAAATAGTGGTGAGAACCACACCTATGGTTACATTGAAGGTGAGAGCACCACTGATGAACAGGTATTCTTGCGCATACTGTTCGACTTGAGGTTCGAGTTGATAAAGCGGGATAAAATATTCAGCAACAAGAACGGCAATAACACTCAGTAGCACACCGGCAATAATGGCCAGAATGATGCTCGCTACGCCCACGTGAGCGCTCTCTTGAGTGCGGGAGGCACCGTTGTACTGCGCGATTAAAATACCCGTACCACTGCTGACCATAGTCGAGACAATGATCAGGAAAAACGATATCTGAGAAATAACACCAACGGCAGACACGGCTTTGTCCGAGTATCCCGATAACATGAATACATCACTGGTGTTGAGTGCGGTTCTTAAAAGAACTTCGATAAAAATTGGCCAGGTGAGCGCAACGATTCCCATACGTTTATTTAGGGTGGAATCAGCATTAGGCATTTAGGTTTTCTCAAAAAAGGGGTAGGCGACACTATAGTTTAGCGATTATTTAGTAAACGACTATCAAATTAATGTCCGGAAGGCTAATAAGGATAAATAAAATTCGAATAAGTCTTCAGAACCCAATATTTCAGTGAGAGTGATGAAATTTTTGAGTGGGATTTCATAGCAAGAGCACCCTTTGTTTTTTGTGAGTAAAAGGTTGCCCGTGTTAGCGGAGTACAGCGAATTAAGTAAAAGGATCATAGTAGGCCAAATAGTCTAAGAGCTTGTTTGTTCGATTATTTGGCTTCAAATGTAAAAAAGGCACTCAGCGAGATACTGAGTGCCAAAGCCTGAAATTTATGAGGTTATGTTTTCATTGAATTCCAGAAGACAGGTATAGGTTTGATTTACTCTGCGTCAGTAAAGAAATCGTTGTAAAGCATGTACAGGTGAGCCGCACTCCATGAGAAGTTTGGTGCGCCTTGCTGTTCACCGTTCAATGGGTTGTAGTTCTCACGGATAGGACCGTCTTGAACTAACCCATCGGCGTGGTCAAAGAACGCGCCTGCCATTTCAATCGCATCGTCACGGTAGCCGTAGCTGTCCATGCCTTTTAGACCGAAGTAGAATTGGTCTACCCAAACGCGTCCACGCCAGTAAATATCTGGGCCGAATGCTGGGCTAGAAAGCGCTGCTGTGCCTAGTGGAACGTAGGTATTGAACTCTTCAGTGTCTTTCATCACAGAGACAACCGCATCAGCGTGACCTTGCGTTGCTGCGCCATTGAACAGTGGTGACCAACCCTCAGGGCCTTTACCACGTTCTACAATCGGTTTTCCTGCACAGCCATTGGCTAATGGTTTGTCTTCAATACGAATGTCGTAGAAGAAGTTAGTGCCTTCGTCGAACATACAAGTGTTGATGTAGTTCGATAGGTGCTCTGCTTTTTCACGGAACTCTTTCGCTTCTGCGTCTTTACCTAGAATGTCAGCCATTTCTGCTAGGTACTTGTTATCGCTGTACATGTAGCTTGCTTGGTCAACCGATTCTTGCAGTAGCGAGTAGCCTAGCAGTGTGCCATCTTCAGCGCGGTTTTGAGCGAACTCAACATCCCAATCGCTGCGTTTACCACCGTTTGCAACATACGCGTCTAGCTGGTCTTTATCAATGAAGCCAAATGCGGCTGCATCGTCACGGCCTGATTCCCAAGATGCGGCTGTTTGTGCCGGGCTCTCGATGTAATCGTAGTTGCCTTCAGCCACGACTTTATCGAGTGCTGCTTGGCCTACGACTGTTTCGTGCTTATCGCCACGAACTACAGTGAAGTACATTTCACCTTCAGGTGTGTTGTGTGCTTTGTCGCGTGCTGCGCCGTATTCTGGAACACCGTTGCCGTTGTTATCACGGTTGCGTAGCCACCAGTCGTGGTATGCCACTAGCTTTGGATACATTTCTTCTAGCCAAGCTTCGTCGCTGGTGGTCTTGTAGACTTCCATTACTGCCCATGCCGCTAAGCTTGGTTTGGTATTACGTTCGTTCCAGTTACCGCCGTCGCCGCCGCGCTCTGGGCTTAGGTTGTAAGCCAATAGATCTGGCACGTAACCTTCATCCCAAGGGCGAACCGGATCGTCAGCTTGAATTTGGTAGGCAAACATTGCGCGGATGTTGTCTTTCGCTACGTCTGGGTTGAAGTGCGCCATCGCGTAAGCTTGTTTCCATGTATCCCATGGCCATGTTTGGTTGCCTGAGAACCAACGCGCCGTTACCGAAGGTGTTACAGAGTCAAACTCCATCGCACCGGCTGCGCCACGCCAGTTACCGTTTAGGGTTTCCATCGCTTTTACCGCAACACGCTCTTGCTCAGGCGTCGCATTCGGGTTGGTTAAGCCCATCTCTAGGTAACCTTCCCAGCGCGCTTCAGATGCCGCTAAGAAATCAGTAGGGTTTGCCATGATCTTTTTGATCTCAGGCTGCTCCGCTTTTGCTTCTTCTGCCGTTAATACGTGCGAGTATGTGGTGTAGATGGTGGTTGATTCTTCAATGCTTGCGGTTGAAGTAAACGTTAGGCCATCGACCTTGGTTTGGGTTGGAATCGATTTATGAACTTGGTACTCAGACTCGCCTGAAGTCAGCAGATCCCACGTTGAACGCACTTTACCGAAAGTGACCTTTAGACCGTCGTCGGTTGCAACGATTTGGCGATTGTAATCAGGGTAAGTCTCGGCAATGGTTTTATCGGTTTGCGCGACGCCTTCTTTCGCGTGTGTTTTTTCAATCAGTTCACCGTCCCACACTAACTCAACTGGCGAGTCAGTAGTGATTTTAGTCTCCAGTAGAGAGGTACGGTTAGAAGCAAAACGCAGCGTCATCTCTACCGTTACATCGTCAGATTTTAGCGTCTGAATCAATGCGCCCGGCAGGCTGTAAGCTTCCATCGTGAATTCGACTTTCTTGCCATCTTTGTACACGCTTAGGCGGTCAAAGTTGTCAGCCATGAAGTTAATGTACTCTTCGGTAAGCAGTGCTGTACCTGGGAACCCGCCCATGCCTTCTGCACTGTCTGGCAGCAGGTGACCGTGCCATGCGCCTAGGTCGAAGAATGGGTTAAAGCGTTGGTGGTCATCGAAGTCGTAGTCACGCATGTATTCTGGTGAGCCAGTACGGTCGATAACGTTCTTAAATTCGTTGGCTTGCAGTTGTTCTGCATCAGAACTTGAGCCAGAGATGGAGTTTGATGCACAACCAGTAACGACAAGGGCTGCACCGATAGCGAGAGCTGCGAATGATTTATTCAGTTTCATGATCAATTCCTGTTATTACCAGTAGAAGTATTGCATTGCGAACACCTGAGCGTCGCCGATTTCAGTGTCGCTGCCTACGCCAAAGCGGCTATCGAAAGCAGTCGCAAATGTGCCGTTTCCGTATTCGTACCAAACGCCCGCGTTGATGTAAGAGGTGATCTCTTTGTCGCCGTTGTCACCATCAAAGTTTGCGTAGTTGTAGGCTGCTGAAAGGTAAACACCCTGAGCCGCTTCGTACCAAGCACTGGTTTGAATACCGGATTCGCTGCCAAATGATTCTTGGTTGCCTTTATCTGTGTCGTGCCAAATACGAGTCGCAAAGTTTTTGTATTCAGCACCCAATAGCAATAGTTCACCGCCATCGTTGTTACGAACTTCACCGCCACCCATTAGGGTTAAGTCGTCAGTCAGATCGTATTGGAGGTAACCGTTGACCATGGCGTTCTTATCTTTCCATTGGTCTGCGAAGTTGTCGTATTTACCGAAGTGGATGAGAGCATCGTCTTCAGAGAAGTCAGATTCTGGCGCGAATGAAACGCTGTAGCGAAGCTTGCCTTCTAGGTTTTGGATCTTCACACCAAGGTGTACGTCTCGTGTGTTCGAGATCGCGTAACCGTATTCAACCGTAGGGTCACCCCACCATTGAACGTCATCCAGTGAAGAGTCCATACGACCAATCATGAATTCTGTTTTGTTGTCGGTGCGGTAACCAGCGTAAAAGCGGTTAAAACCACCTTCAAAGCCGCCCCAGCCGTGGCCAGTTGCCCAAGCATTGCCTTCGTCGTCGGCTTGCACTGTCCAGCCTTCCATGTAAGCAAGACCGAACCAATTACCGTGCTCGATAGCCAAGCCTGCTTCGATGTAAGTACCGTCTGCATAACGGCCTTTGTCATCACCTTCTAGTGCCACGTGACCACCAAGGCCAAGCTCACCATAAAAGTTAAATAGGGTTTCAGTTTCTGTTTTAGGAGGCTGAGTATCACTGTGGTTTGCTGCGGACTCTTCCGCGTGGGCAGTGGTACTTAGGGCAGCAAGAATACAGCTTGTAATAAGAGTGGTTTTAGTAAAACTACTTTTCATTTTAATCACTTCTGTGTCGGGTTGTAAATGAAGGTTCGCAAGCAGTTCTGACTTCTAATATGGGGTGCTCTTCAAGGCGTATTGGTCAGGTTACTTACGATCGCAAAACCGATATTAATGATAATTTTGGTGTTTAAAATTAATTCAGTTTAAAAGTGTGATCTATTTTTAGTAAATATTTACTTTGTTTTTATTTTGACTTTCAGTTGAATTTGCAGAGGTATGGCTAGGGTTATAAGTATTCGGGAGGTGAATTGCTTTATAGGCGGTTAGATTGTTGACTCGAATGTCTTCTTTCTTGAAGGCTTTGGTGAAATTTAGGTGTTGAGTGGAAGTGTTCCAACAAATAAAAAGGCACTCACCAAATGCGAGTGCCTTAAGTTTTCGATCAGAGTGTAGGGTAAAGCTAAGCGTTCGCTGGTTCAGGCTTTGCTTCTAGTTTTTTCTCTTCTGGAGATAAGCTTTTCTCGTATTGACCGTACTTCCACCATGCGTAGCCAAGGAAGATCACAATACCACCCACGTTGTAGAAGATGATGGTCATGATGTCAGCACCTGTTGGGAAGGTAGAAGCAAAGAAGCCAACCGTAAAGATAGCGATAAGAATCGATACTGCAGTAATACCGACCGTACGAGAACCCATGCGGAAATCACGAGGAAGGTGATCCAGTTTCACGCGTAGGTGAAGGTAAGCAATCATGATGAACAGTGGCGGTAGCATAGAAGCTGCTGCAGTCATGTTGATGATGGTACTCATCAAGTCTTGCACTGTGTCAGACGCCAACGTTGGGATGAACATCAGTGGAATCACGATGAAGAACTGAATCCATGCCGCGCGCTCTGGAACGCCTTGTTTGTTAAGCGCGACAGTTTTCTCGCCGAAGATGCCTTTAGGGATTTCAGAGAAGAAAATCTTAACGGGTGTTGCCGTCCACATCAGCAGAGAGCCCAGCATCGCCGTGAATGAAACCACACCAACGAAACGGTTCATCAAGATTTCAGACAGGCCAAAGTGTCTTGCTAGCCCTTCAAATACCTGAACAGAGCCGCCTGTGAATTTAAGTTCTTCACGCGAAACAAACACGTTCGCCAACACAGATCCTACCGAGTAAAGCGCGCCGATGAAGATACCCGCGATAATGATTACCTTAACGAAAGACTTGTGACCGCCTTTGATGTCGTTAACGTAAACCGCGACCGATTCTGCACCGCCTGCCGCCATGAAGATCCAAGTGATTACGCCAAGGAATGCCCAGTTGAAGCTTGGTGTCATGGCTTCGATGGTGATTGGGTCTGCTGGCTCGATACCGCCCACCAAAGCACCGCCAGATAACAAGATGTAAGACATCGTTAGCAGCAGCATCAGTGATGATGTTAGTGAGGTGATAGGGCCCAGTAATTTCGCACCGTTATTCGAGATATGAGTCGCGACCGCAAACAAAATGGTACTCAGAATCGCGGTGGTCATTGGTGTGAATATGTACTCGAAACCTAAGAACGCATACGACGCATAAGCGATGATTCTAGGCAGCAGAGAGGTGAAGAAGAACAGGTTAACAAACCAGTAGGTGTAAGCTGAAATAAACGCCCAGCGGCCGCCTAGAGAGCTTTTAACCCAAGAGTAAACACCCGCTTCAGAGTCTTTATTCAGTGACACAAACTCTGCGACGATCAAACAAAATGGCACAAAGTAAAAGATGGTTGCTAGAAAGAACATCGGAGCCGAGGAAAGGCCGATCTCGATGTTGTTATTAATGATGTTATTGAAGCTGTATACCGCCGCGAAGGTCATAGACAGTAGGGCAAATTTGCCTATCGTACTGCGTTTATTTTCGGACATGATGTTCTCCGGTGAATCACGTTGATGATCGTTATAACTTGGTCCTAGAGAGGGAAGCTCTAGGCCGCACTTTTATTGTTATGTTGGTTTGGCAAACACCCGCTTTGTTTTGTCAGGGTTGGCTCATTGTTGTTTTTATAGATTTACGATCGGACTTCTTTGAGCTTTTTTTCTCTGGTGTTTCAGTAAAGTTATTACCAAAACAAAGAGTTAAAGATTAAGAAGTTCATTGAAGAGGTTGCTGGTTTCATGAGCGACGATTTATAAGGCTTGTAGGGGCTTTTTGTCGCTTTTTTTATATGAATCAGTTTGTCTCTTCAGCAAGAAGATTAAAGATTAAGCGGCGGGAAGTTAATCGAAATTGATCAAATATGTGACCTTGAGTAAATAAATTTAGTTAACATTTTACCTTGGTTTTTATTCGAGTTTTATTACCTATTAATTGGTGTTTTTCGTGAAGTGAAACCTTGACGGAATGCCGTTTTTATTTTTTGGCTTTCCGTTTAATTATCTGATTTAAAACAAAAAAAGCGCCTTGGTGGGCGCTTTTAAAGTTGGGGGTAAGGCAGAGTGCTACGATTGCTTAGCTGTTTCTAGCTTTGCGTCTTTACCTGCCTGCTTTTTTTCAAAGCGAGAGATCCACCACCAAGCAAGACCAGAGAATACGGCTGTCATGAATACGTTGATAAAGAAGGCTTGAACTAGGTCAACACCTGTTGGGAATGCAGATGCCGTCATGCTCACAACGAAGATGCCGATAAGTACCGATACAACAGCCATACCTTGCACTCGAGTACCCATGCGGAAATCACGCGGTGTATCGTCATGCTTCAAGCGGAATACAAAGTACGCCACCATGATGAAGATAGGCGGAAGCATTGCTGTACCAGCGGTTAGGTTGATTGCTGTGTTCATCATGTCTTGTACTGATTCAGAACCGAAGCCGTTCACCACAAGCATCACGAATACAAACGCGAACTGCCACCAAGCTGCACGTACTGGCACGCCGTGTTCGTTAAGCTCTGTTGTTTTCTCGCCGTAAACACCTTTAGGAATTTCAGAGAAGTGAATTTTTACTGGAGCTGCTGTCCACATCATCATCGAACCGAACATAGCAACGAATAGGATAATACCGACGAAGCGACCCGTTAGAGATTGTGAAATATCGAAGTAGTTCGCCATACCTGTGAAGATTTCAACCATGCCGCCAGCGTAGGTCAGTTCATCACGAGCAACGAATACGTTAACAAGTAGAGAGCCAACGGCGTACATTGCGCCGATTGCGATACCTGCACCAATGATAACCTTGATGAAAGACTTGTGACCGCCCTTAACATCGTTTAGGTAAGCGGCTGCGGTTTCAGCACCACCGGCTGCTTGGAAGATCCAACACATGATACCTAGCGTTGCCCAGTTGATGGTCGGTGTCATTGCTTCAAGCGTGATTGGTTCTACTGGTTCATGGTTGCCACCCAGTGCCATTAGTGCACCGATAACGTAGATTGCAAATAGAGCAAATACACCGTATGCCACGATCTCGGCAATCTTACCTAGCCAGCTCGCGCCTTTAGTTGAGATGTGAGTTGCTGCCGCAAATAGAGCAATCGAGATAGCCGATGTGACGACTGGCGAGAAGGCGTATTCATAGCCCAACATCGCGTAAGACGCATAGGCGATTACGTTTGGTAGCAGGGATACAAACCAGAAAAGGTTTACGAACCAGTATAGGAACGAACCTAGGTAGGCTGCTTTTGAGCCTAGTGGTTTTTTAAGCCAGTCATACATGCCTGACTCAGAATTTTTATTTGCTGATACGAATTCAGCAATAATGAATACGAACGGAATGAAGTAAATAAGGGTCGCAAGCAAAAAGATAGGAGCAGAACTCAATCCCAATTCGATGTTGTTGTTTACAATGTTGCGAACGTTAAATACCGCTGCAAATGTCATGGATAGTAGGGCAAATTTGCCTAACTTACCGCGTACAGATTCAGACATAGTGTCCTCCAGGGAATCACATAATTATAGTCGTTATTTCCCTATGCTTCTTTGTAGGGAAGAAGCACAGAGGTTTTGTTCAGTCTATTTGAGCCTTGAACGGCAAGGCTCAAACGCGCTGTGAGTTAATAGGGTTATAGCTTACTTATTAAGGAAGTAACCGTCTTCAATGGTCACTTTCAGCACCACCTTGCGAACTCGGTTATCACCGTGGAAGCGGTAAGCTTTGCTGTTATCAAAGATCGCCACTTTGCCCTCAGTTAACTCACGAGTTTCACCGTTACCCAGTAGGTGTTCACGGTCGGTTTCATCGCTGTAATCTTGGATTTGTTCTAGCTCTGATTTCGCTGCGAATTCAACCGTTTCACGACCTTCTAGGTAGTAGTGCACATCGAAATAACGACGGTTGCCGGTGAAGTTTTCTGTGTTACGAGCCACACCGTCTTCAATCATGTAAGCCAGTGAGTCACCAATGGAATACATCACGCCATCTTTGATGTTGCCGATGTTTTCAATCGCCTCTACACAGCGTTGCCATTTACGACCGTCGCGGTAAACGACTTTAAATTGCTCTAGGTTGTCTAAAACGATCATCGCTTATGCCTCGTTCTGTTGTGGTTGAGTTGTTGGCGTATTCGCCGTGAAGAACTCGTCACCAAAGTTGTGATTGATTAGGTGTTGTGCGTCGCAATCGCCTGCTTTGAATGGAATCAGAGTTAAGCCATAGCGGAACTCGTCCATGTACACGCGGTAAGAATCCAACACTTCGCTGCCCCAAGAGTTTGAACCTAAGCCCATCACTTGGTGGTCTAGGTTTAGGGTGATGTAGCCACTCTTCTCTAGTTCAATCGTGTGCTGTGCTTGATGCAGGTTTTGGTTGGTGTAGAACCATGCGCTGAAGTTGATTTCTTGCTGTGGTTTTACTGCAATACCATTACCCGCGCGGCTTGAAAGCGCAGCCCAACGAACGTGTTGGCGGTTGCCGTTGTTCTGTGGGAACGGGTAGTTCTCGAACATGTCTGCAACGGTTGATTGGTACACATCAATCATGTTGGCTTGCTTGCTGTCTTGGTAGTTCTCTTCAGGGCCGCGTCCGTAATATTGGACTTGGTCGAAGTCGCCGTTGATGCCCATATCAAAACCAATCACAGGAATTACATGAGGGTACTCACCGTAACGTTCGCCGCTTAGCTCAACGTTCAATTGGCCTTCAGCATTAACTTGGTAGCGATATTCACAACGCATGCCGAAATCGAATACTGGTGGAGCAATGATGCTGGTGGTGGTGATCTCTACCTTGCCATTTACCTGTTCAACGTTAACGCATTCAAGGTCAATGCTACGGAAGTGCTCCTGCATAATTTGCAAGTGTGCAGACTCCCAGTAACCATCGTGCTCTTGCTTATGGTTATCGATCATTGGCTTGAAGAAGTTCAGCTTAGGCTCAGACTTAATCAGTTCCTCGCCATTGACTAACCATGACGTCAGTTTGCCGTTCACTTTCGAGAAGTTCAGAGCAAAGTTGTGACCTTTGATTAGGTAGGCTAAGCGAGATTCTTCAACATTTAGCGCTGTCGCATTGTTGTTAGTGAACGCTTCAAGTTGTGCTGTGTTCTCTTTCACTTGGAACTGGTAAACCGCGATGTCGTGGTTCGCTTCGCTGTATGAAGTACGAGAATCCTTACGAACCGTGAAGTTCACAAACACTTCACGCTCATCAAGCTGTGGCAAGTTTAGAGTCAGTTCACGGCTAGAGTTTTCAGCCAGCTCTTCAACCTTGATGTGTTGCACGGCAATGGTTTCACCCTCAGCGCGGATTTCCGCAGTGATGGTGTAGTCATTGATGTTTGAGAACCAAAGCTTGTTGTCTACCGTGAAGGTGCCGGTTTGTGCATCGAAATCGCGAAGCTTCACTGGGGCAATCACTTGCTTGTACTCTTTCAAGCCAGGGCCTGGCGTTTGGTCTGGGTAGATCAAGCCATCCATGCAGAAGTTGTAGTTGTTCGGATAGTCACCGTAGTCACCGCCGTATTTGTAGAATTCTGTGCCTGCTTCATCACGCGCTAGAATGCCGTGGTCACACCATTCCCAAACATAGTGACCTTGAATTGCGTCATGCTTGTAGAACACGTTTTGGTATTCAGTTAAACCACCCGGGCCGTTACCCATTGCGTGTGCGTATTCGCAGATGATGCGTGGTTTTTCGTGTGGGAATTCACCGAAGGCATTCATCAGTTGAGCGCGTGAGTACATGGTTGAAATGATGTCGACCACTTCAGCATCACGGTCTTCTTCATAGTGAACCAGACGCGTGTCATCAATTGCTTTTGCAGCATCGTACATAGAGCGGATGTTGCAGCCGTAACCAGACTCGTTACCTAGAGACCACATGATGATAGAAGGGTGGTTCTTTTGAGCGTGGATATGACGTTCGATACGTTCAACAAACACCGCTTCCCACGCAGCATCGTTAGTGATGCGGCTTAGGTCGCCAACGTTAGCAAAGCCGTGTGTTTCAACATCGGTTTCGCCCATCACGAATAGGCCGTAGATATCACACAGTTCGTAGAATCGTGGATCGTTCGGGTAGTGTGCAGTACGTACTGAGTTGATGTTGTGTTGCTTCATCAACACTAAGTCTTTCTCTACGCGATCCATGCCTACAGCACGACCCTTCAGGTGGTCGTTGTCGTGACGGTTCACGCCGTGCAGCATCACGTATTTGTTGTTGATGTAGAACAAACCATCACGAACTTTAATGTCGCGGAAACCAACTCGCTGTGGAATCACTTCCAACACCTTGCCGTCAGCGTCTTTCAGCGTCAGCAGCAGTTGGTACAGGTAAGGGTTCTCAGCGTTCCATTGAACAGGGTTAACCACATCAATAGAGAATTGAGTGTTCGCATTGCCGCCAGTCTGTTGGTTAGGAACACTTAAGTTATCTACTGAGCCTTGCGAGATAACTTGGCTGCCATCAAGCAATGCGTACTCAAGGGTTGCGTTTGCCGCTGCTGCTAGGTTTTCTAGTTCCACTTTGCACGACAGGGTCGCGCTTTGGTAAGCGTCGTCGAAGTCAGTGCGAACGGTAACGTCTTGAACGTGCAGTTGTTCTTTACCTACTAGATAAACATCACGGAAGATACCGCCCGTCCACCACATGTCTTGGTCTTCAATGTAGGTGGAGTCGGCCCACTGCATCACACGAATAGAAAGTAGGTTGTTGCCTGCTTTTACCTGGCTAGAGATATCGAACTCAGCGGTTAGGCGGCTGCCTTTGCTGAAGCCCACGTATTCGCCGTTTACGTAAACTTCGAAGTAAGTTTCAACGCCATCAAATTTGATGATGGTTTGTTTCTCGTCCCAGCTTTCGCCAAGGAAGAAAGAGCGTTGGTATGCGCCGGTTGGGTTGTCTGATGGTACGAAAGGCACATCAATTGGGAATGGGAAACCTTCATCTGTGTATTGAAGATCGCCGTGGCCTTCCATTTGCCACATGTTTGGAACCGTGATATTTCCCCAGTCGCTCATTTCCTGAGAATAGAACTCTTCAGGAACCAATAGCGGATTGGTGAAATAGCTGAAATTCCATTGGCCACTCAATAGTTGGAAGTGGCTGCTTAGTTCACGTTGAAATGTTTTAGCGGTTTTTTCTGATGCGTATGAGAAGAAGTAAGCACGTGGTGCCATACGGTTCTCATGTAAGTTCAGGAAGTTTTCCCAGTTGTTCACGTTGCCTCTCTCTCGGTCTGAATGCAGTTTGCTGACCGACGTTCTTATGCGTAATTGGGTCGTAGTGAATACGAGTATTTTTGGATTGAGGTAATTATTAGTAAAAGTTTTACTAAATGAAAATGGTGAAAACGTTTTACTTTAACTTCATCACGTTTTTTATGGTCTTTTTACGGCGCTGTGTGATCCACTTAAAAGAATGCTATTGGCTGATTTATGTAGCAGATTAAAGAGGGGGATACGTGGAGATTGATGTATGTGACGGGCACAAAAAAGGCCACCTTCAACAAAGGTAGCCTTTATTTATCTACTTGATATATTTAATTATTTTGTTGTATCGCGCAGCTTGAGTTTGCTTGGTACATAGACACGTAGTGGGATGGTTCGGCCGTCGCGTACTTTCTCAATCAGCAGATTAACGCCTTGAATTCCCATCAATTCAGAGTGAATACGAACAGTTGATAAAGATGGGAAGGTAAATTTAGCTGTTGGGATGTCGTTTACACTGATCAGCGCAATATCTTCAGGGATGTTTAATCCGTGCTCATGAACTGCTCGTAAAACGCCAATTGCGATGGAATCTGACGCAATAAACATGGCTTTAGGGTAGTCGCCCGTCGCGAGCATCTGTTTTGCAAGCTTGTAACCTGATGAGCTAGAGAAGTCACCACGGTAGATGTCTTGCTCACTGACAACGTTCTTGAGGCCACCATATTCAGCAAAAGCGACTTCACGAATATCAGGGGTATTGACGTCGTCTTGGCCACCAATAAAGCCGATGCGCTCATAGCCTTGGTTGATAAAGAAGTTGGTGATCTCTTTGCTGATCAAAGCCAGGTCGATATCGACAGAGTCATAAGGTTCTGAGTGATCGGTAAAATCGACATAACAGATATTATCGCTCAGCTTTTTAGCTTGCTCGATAACCTCTGGTGTCATTCTACCCACCAACAAAACACCTGTGATTGGTGCTGAATTGATCTGTATTTTACTTTCATAACAGTTGGTTAGCTTAACTTCCATCTTTTCACATTGGGTTTCAATCCCGTGGCGAATCGATAGATAGTAAGGGTCGTTAACTTCCGCTTCTTGCTTGTAGTTATACAGGGCTAGGAAGTGATGGTTTTGTTTTTTACTGCTAACGGTTTTTCGTGAGCTGCTGGTTTTGTATTCCAACTTCTCTGCAATTTCAAAGATACGCCTTTTGGTCTCTTCCTTGACGCTTAATGTTGGATCTTCATTGAGAACCCTTGAAACTGTAGCCAATGAAACATGTGCTTCAGTCGCGATATCTTTTAACGTTGCCATACTCACTTCCTGTTATTGGAACATTGCGCTGCTTTGAAATTGGTATTTAGTAAAAAAGCAATGCACCTCTTTATTCTACAGACCTATTGTAATCAAACTGGAAGTCATTGCATTAACTTTTAGTAAAATAAATGCTCAACTCATCTGTGATGTCTCAAATCTGACTATCTATAATTATCTTATTAAAATTCAATGAATTAGAAGTTAACAGCTATGCGTTATCTCTATGCCATGTTCAGTTCCAATGATGAAAGTTAGTGTAAACGTTTACACTTCGTGGTTTTGATCACAGAATTATAGTCAAAATGGCTGCTACTATTTCTGACATACGGTGCTACTGAGCTGAATGTCAGTTCGAGTTAGCCCACGAATGACGACAAAGAGAGGTTGATTGTGAAAGTACTGGTTACGGGCGGCATGGGTTACATCGGAAGTCATACATGCATTCAAATGATACAGGCAGGTATGGAGCCGATCATTGTTGATAACCTTTGCAACAGCAAAGAGCTAGTGCTGGAACGAATCGAGTCGTTAACTGGCAAGCGCCCAACGTTTTATCTTGGCGACATTCGTGACCAATCTTTTCTAGATAGCGTGTTTTCAGAAAACGATATCCAAGCGGTGATTCACTTTGCTGGCCTGAAAGCGGTAGGGGAGTCGGTGGCTAAGCCTTTGGAGTACTACGATAACAACGTTAATGGTTCACTAGTGTTAGCTCGAAGCATGAAGAAAGCGGGCGTGAAAAGCATCGTATTTAGTTCTTCGGCTACCGTTTACGGTGATCCAGAAGTAGTGCCGATTACTGAAACTTCACCAACTGGCGCGACAACTAACCCTTATGGTCGCAGCAAATATATGGTGGAAGAGTGCTTGAGCGATCTGTTCAACGCGGAGAACGACTGGAGCGTCACTTTACTGCGTTACTTCAATCCAGTTGGCGCACATCCATCGGGCACTATGGGTGAAGACCCACAAGGTATCCCAAATAATTTAATGCCGTTTATTGCTCAAGTAGCCGTCGGTCGCCGTGAAAAACTGGCTGTTTTTGGAAACGATTACCCAACAGTCGATGGCACAGGCGTTCGTGACTATATTCATGTAATGGATTTAGCGGACGGTCACGTCGCAGCACTAAAAGTGGTTGGCGAGAAAGCGGGCTTACACATTTACAACCTAGGTACGGGCAAAGGCTCAAGTGTACTCGAGATGGTTGAAGCCTTCGCACAAGCATCGGGCAAACCGGTTCCTTATGAACTTTGCCCACGCCGCGCAGGTGACATTGCCGAATGTTGGGCAAGTACTGAAAAAGCAGAGCGCGAGCTTGGCTGGAAGGCGACGCGTAGCGTGATGGAGATGACGGCGGATACATGGAATTGGCAGTCGAATAACCCACAAGGTTACTAAAGAACTTTTAAGCTATTGAAAAAATAGAGATTCCAGATATCTCGTGCCTTTATTCTGGAATGACGGATGAGCATAAGGCTATGAAGTGGTGGCCTTTGCACAAATAGCACAACGAGATTACACGTCATTCCCTACAGCGAGGCACGAGCGTGATAGGGAATCTCCTTGTAGAAGAATTATTCATCTTGGTGAATTGACCAAGACACAAAATTTGAGAGCAATCTAAACATGTCAAAAGTTGAATTTAACCCAGTAGACCACCCGCATCGTCGTTATAACCCATTAACGGGTCAGTGGATCTTAGTATCACCGCACCGAGCAAAACGTCCTTGGAGTGGCCAAGATGAAAAACCATCGACTGCGCAGCTTCCTGCGTATGAGAAAGAGTGTTTCTTGTGCCCAACCAATACGCGTATCTCGGGCGACGAAAACCCAGACTACGACGGCACTTATGTATTCAGTAATGACTTCGCGGCGTTGATGCCTGATTCACCTGACGCTCCAGAGTCTGATAACCCTCTATTCAAGACTCAAGGTGTTCGCGGGTTGAGCCGCGTGATCTGTTTTTCTCCGGACCACAGCAAAACGCTGCCAGAGTTACCAGTAAACAAGATTCGCGGTGTTATCGACACATGGAATGAACAGATTGAAGAGCTAGGTAAAGACTACCTATGGGTTCAAGCGTTTGAAAACAAAGGCGAGACCATGGGCTGTTCTCAGCCTCATCCGCACGGTCAGATATGGGCAAACAGCTTTTTGCCCAACGAGATTGAACGCAAAGAGAAATTGTTAAAAGAGTACTTCGAACAACAAGGTTCGAATCTTTTAGTGGATTACGTTGAAGCTGAAATGAAAGACGGCTCTCGCACTGTGGTTGAAACTGAACATTGGATTGCGGTGGTGCCTTACTGGGCGGCGTGGCCATTTGAAACCATGTTGCTACCAAAAACGCACATTCGCCGTATGAGCGAACTGACTGACGAGCAGCGTGATGATTTAGCGCTTGCGATTAAGAAGCTGACCAGTCGTTACGACAACTTGTTCCAATGCTCATTCCCGTACTCAATGGGTTGGCACTATGCGCCGTTCTTTGAAGAAGGCACGGACATCGATCACTGGCAACTGCATGCGTTGTTCTACCCGCCATTGCTACGTAGTGCTTCGGTTCGCAAGTTCATGGTCGGCTACGAAATGTTGGCTGAGTCTCAGCGTGATTTAACCGCAGAACAAGCAGCGCAGCGTCTGCGTGATTTGAGTGACGTTCACTATAAAGAGCAGTAATACGTTGCTTCGTAGATAACAAGCGAGATTCCTGATATCTCGTCCCTCGATTCTGGAATGACGGCAGATGAAAAGCCCATAAGTTTAAGAGCTTAGAAGCTTAAAAGTTTAGTCGCTGATGTTGTCATTCCCTACCGTGAGCGACGAACGATATAGGGAATCTAAAAGAATTAAAGTGGTGCCGTGAAGGGGCCATAACCAATTGAACAAAGAGTTTAACCAGAGAGTTTACTTATGTCTGACCTAATCCAAAACGTGAAAGCATCTTTTGAGCAAGTCCTTGGTTACCAAGCGACTCATATTATCCAAGCACCAGGTCGTGTGAACCTGATCGGCGAGCACACTGACTACAACGATGGTTTTGTTCTACCGTGTGCCATTAACTACCAAACGGTAGTCGCCGCGGCTAAGCGTGACGACAACATTGTTCGCGTAGTATCAGTGGACTACGGTAATGCAGTCGATGAGTTCGATTTAACTCAAGAGATCACATTCCAACAAGACAAGATGTGGGCGAACTACATTCGTGGTGTGGTGAAGTGCTTAAAAGGTCGCGGCTTTGAATTTACAGGTGCAGACATCTCTGTAACGGGCAACGTGCCTCAAGGTGCAGGTTTAAGTTCTTCTGCGGCGCTGGAAGTGGTGATTGGTCAAACATTCAAGGTGCTTTATAACCTAGAGATCAGCCAAGCTGAAGTGGCGCTAAATGGTCAGCAGGCCGAAAACGAATTTGTGGGCTGTAACTGCGGCATCATGGACCAAATGATCTCTGCAGAAGGTCGCGCAAACCACGCGATGCTTTTGGATTGTCGTAGCCTAGAGACTCAAGCGGTTTCAATGCCAGAAGATATGGCTGTGGTTATCATTAACTCAAACAAGAAACGCGGCTTAGTCGACAGCGAATACAACACACGTCGTGAACAGTGTGAAGAAGCGGCGCGCATCTTTGGTGTTCCGGCACTTCGTGATGTGACCATTGAGCAATTCAAAGCGAAAGAGTCTGAATTGGATGAAATGGTCGCGAAACGTGCTCGTCACGTGATTACTGAAAATGACCGTACTGTTGAAGCGGCTCAAGCTCTACGCACTCATGATATGAAGCGTATGGGCGAGTTGATGGCTGAATCGCATGCATCAATGCGTGATGATTTTGAAATCACGGTGAAAGAGATTGATGCGCTGGTTGATATGGTCAAAGAAGTGATCGGTGAACAAGGTGGCGTGCGTATGACTGGCGGTGGTTTCGGTGGTTGTATTGTGGCATTGGTTCCACCTGCATTGGTTGATGAAATCAAAACAACCGTTGAACAGAAATATCAAGCGGCGACGGGGCTAAAAGAATCTATTTATGTGTGCCAAGCGAAAGACGGAGCAGGCTTAGTTGAAGTAATCTAACGGCTTCGAGACTTAATATAGAGCTTACCAAGTAAAAAGATCATGGTAGGCCAAATGCTAAAGCCTTTACTTCAGGTAGAGGCTTTTTACTGGCACTAGAAGGAATTTAGAATGACACAAGAGCAAAACCTGCATCAATCCATGGCGCAGACTCCAGCCTATGATGGCCAACCCGCTCAGTTAGTGACGCTATCAAATACGCATGGCATTCAAGTGACATTCATGGATATTGGTGCAACATGGTTGAGCTGTATCCTGCCAGTAAAGGGAAACAAAAGAGAAGTGTTGTTGGGTGTTAACTCAATGGAGAACTTCGATAAACAAGCCAGCTATATGGGCACAACCGTTGGCCGTTATGCTAACCGCATTGCTAATGGTCGTTTCAAAATTGATGGTCAGAATTACAAGCTGGAAACCAACCAAGCGGGCAATACCTTACATGGTGGCCCGAACGGATTTGATAAACGCCGTTGGAATATTGCCGAGCAAACCGAAACGTCAGTGGTGTTCAGTCTAGAGTCTGCTGATGGCGACCAAGGATTCCCGGGGAATTTGAATGTGTCGGTACGTTATGACATCACCGAAGACAATCGAGTGTCCATTAATTACTCTGCAACCACAGACAAGCCGACTGTAGTCAACCTAACGAATCATGCGTACTTCAATCTACTTGGCGCTGAAGCTGGACACGATTGTTTGTCACACATTGTCAGTATCAATGCTAATCAGTTCTTACCGACCAATTCGGTGGGTATTCCGTTAGGTAACCTTAAATCAGTGAAATCGACCAGCTTTGACTTCAATCAGCCTATGATGATCTCAGAGCGTTTGTTGGGCGATGAACAGCAGAAAGCAGCAAAGGGTTACGACCACTCTTTCTTATTGGCTGATGGCTGCAAACGCACTCAATGCGCCGCGACCGTAACCTCACCGGATGCGCTCGTCACACTAAAAGTATTTTCAACCAAACCTGCGATGCAGCTATACACCGGAAACTGGCTTGGTGGCACACCAAACCGAAGTGGTGGCAGCTATGAAGACTACGCTGGTTTGGCGCTAGAAACCCAGTTCTTACCTGACTCTCCTAACCACCCAGAGTGGAAGCAGGACAGTTGTATTCTCAAGCCTGAACAAGAATATAACTACAGTACCTGTTACCAGTTTGAATTTTCGGGGGATTCTTCAAACTAGTACGCTCTAGCTCAAAGCGGTTACGTCAATATCTTTTGTTTGTGAATAGGACGATGTGAATTATCGCGTTGTTCTTGGGGGATGAGCAAAAGTGGCGCTCAACAAGAGTGCGGTTTATTAAGCGCGATTGTTGAGTATCTGAGTAAGGTAGGAAAGCCCTAACAGAAGCGATTCTGTTAGGGCTTTTTTTTGTTTATTGCTTGATGAGTCGACCAGAACCTAGACTTTCTCTACCGAATTACGGCGTACCAGAGTTGGAGAGAACATCATTGGTTCAGTTGAGGTGTTTTCACCTTTGGCTAAGTGCAACGCGAGTCGTGTCGCTTTCTCTGCCATCATCTGAATCGGGTAGCGAATAGTGGTGAGCTTTGGATGAACATAGCGGGCAATCAAACCATCATCGAAACCGATGATCGACATTTTGTCTGGCGCTTGAATACCGTTTTCATCAAGGACAGACAAAGCACCAGCTGCCATGTAATCGTTGTACGCCACAATGCCAGTGATTGGCAGTGACTTAGTCAGAAGGTTAGTCATGGCGTATTCGCCACCGTCACTGGTCGGCGCTGAGTATTCAATATAGCTGTCAGAGAGCGCTATTTTGTAATCTGAGAGTGCCGCTAAGTAACCTTGGATACGCTCATCGGCATCTTCAATGCTATGCGATGAGGCGATACAGGCAATGTTCTTATGGCCATGGCGGATCAGATATTCCGTCGCAAGATACGCACCTTTTTTGTTGTCTAAGAAAATACAGTGGTTGGCAATCTCAGCAATATAACGGTTGATCAGTACTAAGCCTTTGACCTCTTTTGCATAGGCAATCAGTTCTTCGTCGGTGAGGCCTTTAGAGTGGATCACCAGGGCGTCACAACGGCTGTTAATCAGCAATTCAATCGCTTGTCTCTCTTCTTCACGATCGTGCGAGCCATTACCGACAAGGATATGTTTTCCGTTCTCACGAGCGACATTGTCGACAGCCTTAACCAGCGTGCCAAAAAAGGGATCGGAGATGTCACCGACCAATACACCAACAGTGTTCGTGCTTTGGCTTACCAGCGCTCGAGCATTGGCATTCGGTCGATAGCCAAGTTTAGACATCGCTTTAGTTACAGATTCTACCGAGCTTGCACTCGCCTTGGGAGACTTGTTGATCACTCGAGATACGGTTGCAACAGAAACACCAGCTTCCTTTGCTACATCTTTAATTGTTGCCATTTTTAACCTCTATACATTGCTTCATCTATTTAACACCGACAATGATAGTAAGGCAACGAAACTCTCATTTTACTTCCAGTAATGAGATCTTTACCGCTTGTAATTATTAGGCTTAATGCTAGTGTAAACATTTACATTTTACTTAATTTTAGTAAATGATTTAATGAGTGAAAATAAACCAATATAGGAAGTGAGAAATGGATACTGTCTCTTATGGTGACTTTGCTAAGTTAGAAATGCGTGTGGGTAAGATCATTGAGGTTGTGCGTCATGAAAACGCCGACAAGCTTTACATAGTGCAAGTGGATGTTGGTGACAAGACACTGCAAACGGTGACCAGCCTAGTCCCTTACTACACAGAAGAAGAGTTGATGGGTAAGCAGGTTGTTGTTTTGTGCAATCTAGCGAAGGCGAAGATGAGAGGCCACACTTCTGAGTGCATGTTGCTTTGTGCAGAAACGGAAGATGAATCTGAAAGTGTATTGCTAACACCTGAACGTGCGATGCCAGCAGGTATTCGTGTCGTTTAAGCTCACTTTAGGTTGGTGAGTCAATGTGTTCACCAACCTAAATCAACTAGCTGCGTACAGTTAGTATCAAGCCATCAATCACACTGTGATGGTGATCGGAAACCCCAGCAAGGTTGCCGTATTTAGGCTGGTGGCGATCATTTTCTAATGGGTGATGCCAACCTTGTGTGTGTTTAACGAAGTGCGCCGCAAAGCTTTCAGACACCTCTAAACATCCTGCTAATACAGTATCGACGTAGGTTTGAACGATAGGGCTGTTTTCGCAAGGTGCTTCAATCTCGTCTTTGATGTAAACCCAGATCGGTTGATCCTGTTTGAATTCATCTTGGCTTTCTATCTGAGAGGCCTTTAATTCGATACGGTGATAACCACGCTCACGGCGATCAAACTCAGCCAGTGCAATATCATCCACCTCAAGCAACACACCATTCACTTGTCCTTCGCCGAGATTGACGATCAAAGGGGATAAGACATAGCTGTCATCGATCTTGCTCCAATGGCGAATCAAACCATGAACAATCGCAGGGATCGCTTGCCCTGTCTGACCGGTAAGCTGACGTGAAGATGAGTTGATTAAACTGCCATAACCAAAAATATACATCGCATTCCTTGTCTGAGTTGTTCCATTTAAGTCTAGTCTTACTATATGTGGCGAGATACCAAAAGTCAGTAAGTTTCTATTTATACATGTATATGTCTTTATGACTCTTTTGGTTGTGTTTTTTTGACTTATTTATTGGCTATTGAATCTCGTGAGTCGCTGTTTTTACTGGTTTTATCTAATTGGCGCGTTTCATGCAATGTGATCTGCATATTGCATCGGATTTGATGCACACAAAATTTGGTTTAGGTAATACCTTGGCCGCTTATCTGAGAATTAGGAGCGAGTTTGTTAAATATCACAGATAAAAGTGTAGAAGACGCGATTCCAGCCTACCTGCGTTTAGGCTTTCGACCTTTCTTCTTTTTAGGCAGTCTCTATGCCGTGATCGCGATTGTCGCTTGGGTCATCATGTTCCAAAACGGTCAGCCTGAAATGCTAAAAGTACCGGCGCTTTGGTGGCACGTACATGAAATGCTGTTTGGTTTCTCAATGGCGATAGTGGTCGGTTTTGTGTTAACGGCAGTACAAACGTGGACGGGTGTCAATGGCACCAAGCATTATCGATTAGCTGCGCTAGTCGGTTTGTGGATCGCACCTCGTATTCTGTTTTGGACACCCGCTCCGTTATGGCTGATCTCGTCGGTTGAGGCGCTGTTCTTAATCTTCGCCGCCTACGAAATTGGTTTCCGAGTCGTGAAGTCGAAAGGCTGGAAGAATCTATTCTTTGTGCCACTGTTTATATTGGCTATCGTGGCGAACTTTGCTAGTTACGCGACCATTAAGGGGATGCCTCCATTCCCATCGTCTGCAGTTTGGCAGGCTATGTTGTGGTGGTTTACCTTGCTGTTATCAGTGATGGGTGGGCGAGTGCTCCCATTCTTTACAGCGCGTCGTTTTGATTTCGAAAAAGCGCAGCCCTTGGTTTGGTTGGAATGGTTAGCCAATCTACCTTTGGTTGGCTTATTTGTGTTGAGCTTCTTCCCATTGACCTTTGCTCAAGTCGGCAATGAGTTGATGGTATTTGCAGGTGTGACACAGTTGGTGCGCTTTATCCGCTGGAAGCCTTGGACAACACTATCAGAACCCTTGGTGTGGTCGCTGCATGCGGCTTACCTATGTATCCCTCTCAGCTTGCTGTTACGCGGTTTGCTAGATAACCCGTTCGCGAGCCATAACATGCTGCACCTGTTTGCGATTGGCGGTTTGAGTGGGTTAATTCTGGCGATGATCACGCGCGTGACAATGGGACATACTGGCCGTGCTATCTATAAAGGGCCAAGTATGGCTTTGGCGTTCTCGGCTATATTTATCGCGGCACTCGTTCGTAGTTTAGGTGTGACATTCTTCCCGGCGTATTTATTTGAGATGGTCAATATCAGCGCGGGTTTATGGACGTTAGCGTTCGGTCTATTTATCTGGAAATTTGGGATGATGCTGTTAACGCCAAGAGTGGATGGTCACCCGGGCTAAGCCAATTAGTTATCTATTGATATAGATAGGGAAGCTCAGAGCTTCCCTTTTTGATCTTGATAACTCATTAAGTACTCGCAGCAAGGTATTGGCGTACCTGTGTGATGAGATCTTCCTTGGCGTGAGGCGAGATAAAACTGGCTTCGATGGCATTAATACTGAACTGCGCCAATTCGTTTTTGGTCACTGGGTGAGCATTGGCGACGGCGAGGAAGTTATCATTCATATAGCCGCCGAAGTAAGCCGGATCATCGGAATTGATGGTGACGCACAGCCCTTTTCTCAGCAACTCGACGATGTTGTGCTCTTGCATGGTCTCAAACACCTTGAGCTTGGTATTCGACAGCGGGCAGACGGTCAGTGGTGTACGTTTTGCTATTAGCTGTTCCATCAACTCTTCATCTTCTACACAGCGAACGCCATGATCAATTCGGGTAATGCCTAGCAAGCTCAGTGCGTCGCTAATATTTTGTGCTGGGCCTTCTTCTCCGGCGTGCGCGACAGTCAGAAAGCCTTGGTTGATCGCTGCTTGGAATACATGTTTAAACTTCTCTGGTGGATTGCCCTGTTCTGATGAATCTAACCCAACGGCAATGATCTTATCTTTATAAGGAAGGGCTTGTTTGAGTGTTTCAAAAGCGCTGTCTTCATCGAGATGACGCAGAAAGCACATGATCAGTTGGCTGCTGATACCAAGCTCTTGCTCCACTTGATTCAAAGCTCGAGTAATCCCGCCAACGATGACTTCAAAGTCAATGCCGCGTTCAGTGTGAGTCTGAGGGTCGAAGAAGATCTCAGTATGAACCACATTATCTTGCTGACACTTCAACAGATAAGCCCACGTCAGGTCGTAGAAATCTTGTTCATGAATCAGTACGTTTGCACCTTGGTAATAGATATCGAGAAAGGATTGAAGATTGTGGAACTGGTACGCGTCTCGAACTTGGTCTGGGGTCTCAAAGGGAATCGACAGGTTATTACGCTTGGCGAGTTGGAACATCAGCTCTGGCTCTAATGTGCCTTCTATATGTAAGTGCAGCTCAACTTTGGGTAAATTTTTGATGAAGCTATCCATAGCAACTCCTTAGCTATTTTAATTATGAGCGGAGTAGGTGAGACAGTAGAGTCTATAAACCTGAGCAAGCAGGTATCTCTTTCATTTATCTCTGTTTGAGCATAGTTCATTTCATTGTTATCGATAAAATAGGATAGAAGTTGATGGTGAACCGAGAGTTATGAACCGATTGAAATTAGGCGCAAACGATTTGCAGCATTGGAGTGTGATCCGCTGCAAATATTTGCAGCAATATTCATTGATTTGTGCTCTAATACCGCGCTTACCAAGGGATGGTGTTAAAAGATGCTCACTTAGATGGAGTTATCAAAGTTGACCGATCCCTTAATGATCTCCCTTAGGAAAAAATAGAACATGTCTAAGAACAAAAAATTTGATATCCGCCTTACAGAAAAACGCAACGGTTGGTGTGCAGAGATTACTCGTCAAGTAACGTCTCGCAGCACTACAGTATCTAAGCGTGAGTCTGGTTTCGAAACTGAAGCTCTAGCACAAGAGTGGGCAGAGAAAGAGCTAGCATCTTTCATCGCTAACCAAGCTGAACGTAACGAGCGTAAATCAGAGCAACGTAAAGAGCGTGACGAACTACGTCACACTAAAGAGCTTAAAGCTGAGCAAGCACGTGAAGCGCGCGCTAAAGCTCGTGCAGAAGAGCAACAAGACGCTGAATAATTCAGTGCATGACTAATTTATAGATCCCTTAATTTTAAGATAAGGGATTTGTGAAAAAAAAGCCCCGATACAACTTTTTTCTTTCGAGTTAAAAGTGTTTTGGGGCTTTTTAGTTTGTGGAGTTCTGTTTTATTGTGTTTAAGAGCTCGGTTTGGCTTCTCGCTTTTAACGTCGAGCTCTTAAACTGTTAAGCATTGTCTGATCAGTTATTCAGTGCAGTTAGCCAATCGTCTTCTGCCACTTCTTCAATGTAGCTTTCTACTGATTGTCCTACTTCTTCATCGTCTTGCTTGAAGTAAGCGATGTGGAACACAGCATCACCTTCGTTGACCAAAGGCAGAGTTTGCTGACCAATCACGATACCGCCTTTGGTTGTGATCACTTGGCCTTCTTGGTGACCCAATGGAGAGCTGATGTAAGCAAGGGTTTGTCCTGCTTCAACCTGTTCGCCAAGTCTTACCATGTTACGCAAAATACCGTCTGATTCAGCGCGGATCCAGCTGGTGGATTTACTCAATACTGGCTCTGGTAACTTCTTACGGTTAGGGCGCAGCATGCCGATTTCTTTCATCACTTGATGCACGCCAAGGTAACCCGCACGAATCGCGAGGTGATCAAAACGCAGCGCTTCACCACCTTCGTAAGTTAATACAGGAATACCCAGTTTTTCCGCTTCGCTACGCAGTGAACCGTCGCGCAGTGGAGAATCAATAATCACGGGTGTTGCGAACGCTTTTGCGATGCGCAGTGTCTCAGGGTTCGATAGGTTTGCACGAATCTGTGGCAGATTGGTACGGTGAATCGCGCCCGTGTGTAGATCCAGAATGTAATCACAGTGCTTTGCCACGTTCTCAAAGAAGGTGTAAGCGATACGTGATGTTAACGATCCTTTCTCACTGCCAGGGAAGCAACGGTTTAGGTCACGACGGTCTGGTAGGTAACGAGATTTATGGATAAAGCCAAATACGTTAACGATAGGCACAACAATTAATGTCCCTTTCAGTTTCTTTGGATCAATCGCATTGGTCAGTTGTCGTGCAATCTCAACACCGTTTAGCTCATCGCCGTGGATAGCCGCATTTACCATCAGTGTTGGGCCTGCTTGGCGACCGTGAATAATTTCAATCGGGATCGAAAGTGGAGAATGCGTGTAAAGCTGAGCCGCTTGCAGTTCAATCTCCATTCGCTGTCCTGGCTGAACAGTATAACCAAGTAATTCGAATGGTTGATTAGGTTTTAGTCTTGCCATTTAGGTTGTTCTCAACATGGTGATAATTCGTTAACACGGAATGTAGCAATCGTTGATTTTTAGTACGAATCAATCGCTTTACGGTGACGACAAAAGTTTTTTATGAAGGGGCTTCTGAATTGGTTTCAGTTTTTTATCTGGCTAATTGAAGGGTGTTTAAAATTTTGAATTTTCTGACAATACATTAACTTAGAGCTGATATTTGTCATTCAGTTCGTTGGTATTATCCACCGCCATTTTTTGGCGGCCAAATTCAAATATTGAGATAAAAATGAAAAAAACAATTTCAAAAGTTGTAGCACTAGCAGTGGTATCTGTTGCTCTATCTGGCTGTGTGGGTAGTAACGCAGTAACCGGTTATCTAATGAAGTTTAACGTGAAGGCTGTTGATAACCGTTACGCTCGTGGTGGTTTGAACATGCTACTAGCGCCTGCTTACGGCCTAACAGTTGCTGCCGATTACCTAGTATTCAACTCACTAGAGTTCTGGACTGGTAGCAACCCACTAACTGGTTCTCCGCACATCTTTGATACAAAGACTGATACTTACCTAGACATCAACCACCAACTTGATCCGTCTCTAACGGAAGCGCCAGTGGGTCCTATCACGAGTGCAGATGTGATCGAAAAAGGTCAAATGCAGCAGATTGATGAAAACACGATCCAAATGGACATTACTTACCAGTCTGGTGAGCGTGCGACGTTAATCGGTGTTCGTGATGGCGAGATGGTGACGTACTTCATCGATGGCGAAGTTGTGGCACAAACTTCAATTGATGAGCTAGAAAGCTACGCGGCTTCACGCGCTTAATTGTTTATTTAGTCACAAGTAGTAGCTACAAAGATTAGATACAAAAACAGGTACTCATTGAGTACCTGTTTTATTTTGTCTCAGATAAACGGTGTTTACTGTAAAACACCATTTACTGAACAAACATAGCTTATCGAATTAAGCTTTTTCTGGGATCGCTTCAAGCAATGCAACCATTTGGTTCCAGAATAGCTCAACGGTGTCGATCTTCACTTTCTCATCAGGAGAGTGCGGAAACTTGATGGTTGGGCCGAAAGAAACCATATCCATGTTCGGGTAAGGTTCTTTGAATAGACCACACTCAAGACCAGCATGGATAACCATGATGTTTGGCTTGTGACCGTAGATACCTTCGTACATGTCGCGGAAGATATGCATGATTTCTGAATCTGCGTCTGGTTTCCAACCTGGGTAAGCACCAGAGAACGCGATGTTAGCGCCTGCTAGTTCAGCAACAGAGTGAAGCATGCTTTCTACTTGGCTACGACCTGAATCGATAAGAGAGCGGATCAGGCAAAGTACTGTGATTGAGTTCTCTTCTGTTGTGATAACACCTACGTTTAGCGACGTTTCCACAACACCTTCAATCTCGTCACTCATACGAATCACGCCGTTTGGACATGCGTTAAGTGCAGCGATAAAGCGAGCTTGGTCTGCTGACGCAAGTGCGCCCATTTCTACAGAAGCTTCTTCATTGAAAGTCACGATGCTGTCTTCTACTTTACCTAGCTCTGTTGAAAGCAGCTCAGTGTAGTAGTTGTATAGTGAAGCCAGTTTTTCTTGGTTTGCCGCAGGAACAGCAACCGTTACGAAACCTTCACGAGGGATCGCGTTACGAAGGCTACCACCTTTGAATTCGACGATGCGAAGGTCTAGCTCTTTTGCGTGACCCGCTAGGAAGCGAGCAAGCAGTTTGTTTGCGTTTGCACGACCTGTGTGGATGTCACAACCAGAGTGACCGCCTTTTAGGCCTTTTAGCGTTAGCTTACGTGTTACGAAGTCAGCTGGAATCGCATTACGAGCAATTTCAAATGTCATTGCGCCGTCGATACCGCCAGCACAACCCATGTACACTTCGCCTTCTTGCTCTGAATCGGTGTTAAGAAGGATATCGCCTTCTAACCAACCCGCTTCAAGACCGAAAGCACCAGTCATGCCTGCTTCTTCATCTACTGTTAGTAGAACTTCGATAGGGCCGTGCTGGATTTCGTTTGAAGCAAGAACCGCTAGGCAAGAAGCCATGCCCATGCCGTTATCAGCGCCAAGCGTTGTGCCTTTAGCTGTAACCCACTCACCATCAATGTATGGTTGAATTGGATCTTTAGCAAAGTCATGAACTGTGTCTTCGTTCTTTTGTGGAACCATATCGATGTGAGCTTGTAGCACTACACCCTTTTTGTTTTCCATACCCGCCGTTGCTGGCTTTTTGATGAATACGTTACCCGTTGGGTCACGACGTACATCTAGGCCTTGCTCTGTTGCCCAAGCAATAATGTATTGAGCAAGCTCTTCTTCATGCTTAGAAGGGTGTGGGATTGAGCAAATCTTATCGAAGAACTGCCAGATAGGGGTAGGGGATAATTTACTGATCTCAGAATGGAATTCAGACACGGATGACTCCTTTTTTATTTAATAACCATATATTTAGGTTTTGCATGGGGGAAACCTAGAACAAAAATCTAAAATATGGGTCTGTTTTGATGGCAACAGCATACCACTTGAGCGTTTTGACGAGTAGCGGTTCTAAACCTCAAATAGCTCAAATTTTGAAAGCGATCTTGTCCATCTGATCACAGATAAGCGCCTTGATGCTTATAAATGGAGCAGGCAAACGTTTGTTTAATTCTATTTTGTAATTTTATTACAAAATAAGTTTGCAAAATAACCGTAAATGGCCAAAAATGTGACGTATAGCAAAAAATACTTGTAATCTTTTTTCTTTGGGGTATATTAATAACCAGCTTCTGAGATGAAGAGTAAATGCTCAAAGGATGAGTCCGTTTTATCGCCTCCAAGGAACCGAGAAATCAAATTCGTTTTTTATTGATTTATTAAGGTGATAGTTATGAAAGGTTTACCATCTGCAATGTTCTGGATTAACAGCTCTGTTTACACTAGCAACTTTGCATACCCTACAAGCTTTGGTTACTAATACCGTAAGCATGTAACTCGAACAGTTTTGTTCACCCCTATATATTGGAATTCTTTTACAGCCCTTTTGGTTGACAGATTCTACCGCCACTCAGTTTTGAGTGGCGTTTTTTTTGCCTGCTACTTTTCCAAACCGCTTTCGCTTGTCACTTTCCTTGCTGTTCTGCGTGGTTGTTTTTTAAACGCCGAAATATCAATTTTCGCCTTATTACTGATCCTGTTGAAAAATACATAACTATTGTGAGTTTGAATTCAGAATTTACTGGCTAGATTATCAATGAAAATAACCGATGGTAGAAAAAACAACCAACTAGTTTTAGTGAGTCTATTGTTGTTAATTGTTTGTTTTTAATGGTTATTTATCGATGATATCTTCATTTTTAATCGCTTTGTTTCATACGGCATTCTGATAAATATCGATTAGAGCCTTAATTCTATCTGGAATTTGTTATTTGATAACTTTATAATCCACAGCCAATCGATTACGCAACCGTTTACTTTTTACCCTTATAGGATTCGATAATGTTCGAAAAGCTATTCAAACTCAGTGAAAATGGCACCAATGTGCGCACTGAAATCATCGCAGGTCTAACAACCTTCCTAACAATGGCTTACATCATTTTTGTAAACCCAATGATTCTAGCTGATGCTGGTATGGACCATGGCGCTGTATTTGTAGCAACCTGTTTAGCGGCTGCTATTGGCTGTTTCATCATGGGCTTTGTTGCTAACTACCCAATTGCTCAAGCTCCAGGCATGGGTTTGAACGCATTCTTTACCTACGCTGTTGTAATGGGTATGGGTTATACGTGGCAAGTTGCTCTGGCAGCGGTTTTCGTATCAGGCGTAATCTTCATCTTCTTAAGCATCTTTAAGATCCGTGAATGGATTATCAACTCGATCCCTATGTCTCTGCGTGTTGGTATCTCTGCAGGTATCGGTCTTTTCCTAGCGTTTATTGCGCTTAGCAATGCAGGCATCGTTGTTTCTAACCCAGCAACTAAAGTTTCACTGGGCGACATTACCGCGATTGCTCCTATCCTAGGCTCACTTGGTTTCTTCCTAACGATTGCTCTTGTTCACCGTGGCGTGAAAGGGGCAGTAATGATTGCGATTCTAGCTATCACAGCTCTTGGCATTGTTATTGGTGACGTTCAATACGGCGGCATCATGTCTACACCACCAAGCCTTGCTCCTACATTCATGCAGCTTGATTTCTCTGCTGTATTTGAAATCGGTATGATTTCAGTGGTATTCGCGTTCTTGTTCGTCGATTTGTTCGATACAGCGGGTACTCTGGTTGGTGTTGCAACGAAAGCAAACCTAATCAAAGAAGACGGCAAACTACCTCGCTTGAACAAAGCACTGCTTGCTGACTCTACAGCAACATCTATTGGTGCACTGCTAGGTACATCAAATACTACTTCTTATGTTGAGAGTGTTGCGGGTGTTGCTGAAGGCGGCCGTACCGGTCTAACGGCTGTTGTTGTTGGTATCTTATTCCTACTGGCTCTTTTCTTCTCGCCACTTGCAGGTATGATTCCGGCTTACGCAACATCAGGAGCACTTTTCTATGTAGCAATTCTGATGATGTCTGGCCTAGTTGGCATTGATTGGCGTGATCTTACGGAAGCAGCACCAGTCGTGGTAACATGTCTGCTTATGCCGCTGACGTACTCTATCGCTGAGGGTATCTCACTAGGTTTCATCGCTTACGCTGCAATTAAGCTGCTAAGTGGTAAAGGTCGCGACGTTTCACCTGCTGTGTGGGTAATGTCGGCTATCTTTATTCTTAAATACATTTTCGCTTAATCGTCTAGATTTCTGCTTAATCGCTGAAGAGGCTATGTTTGAAATAGCCTCTAATAACATGACAAAATTATTAGGTTTTATACTATGAGCAACAAATTCGTTATCACTTGGGACAACATGCAGACTTACTGCCGTCAACTTGCTGAAAAGCAAATGCCAGCAGAGCAGTGGAAAGGCATCTGGGCAGTAAGCCGTGGTGGTTTGGTTCCTGGTGCAATCTTGGCTCGTGAGCTAGGTATTCGTCACGTAGATACGATTTGTATTTCTAGCTACGACCACGATCACCAACGTGATATGACAGTAGTTAAAGCACCTGAAGGTGACGGCGAAGGCTTCCTAATCGTTGAAGACTTGGTTGATAGTGGTGACACTGCACGTAAGCTTCGCGAAATGTACCCTAAAGCGAAACTGATCGCTGTATGTGCAAAACCATCTGGCGCTGATTTGCTAGACGAGTACATTGTTGATATCGCTCAAGACACATGGATTGAGCAACCTTGGGATACTAGCCTAAGCTACGTAGAGCCAGTAAATCGCAAGTCAAAATAAGCGTAAACTTAGTTTTTTGAGAAATGACCCTTTATAGGGTCATTTTTTTTTATATTATTAGTGACAACCATTTCTTATTAAGTATCCCAATGTCTGAACCAGAAGAAACGAGCTCGAACCTTTCGGAAACTTTGTTTGTAAAGCACAAGCAAGCGAAAGAGACCTCAATGTTGACACAATACATGCCAAGCTCTGAAGCGCTATTGGATGAGAAACGTGAACAGCAAAACTCATCATGGTATCGAAACCTAAGACGTCTTCAGTGGGTATGGCAAGGCGTTAATCCAATAGAGCAGGAAGCGGTATTGGCTCGCATCGCGTCATCAGATAACTCTCGTACAACCGATGAGTGGCTTGATACGGTCATGGGTTACCGAAGTGGTAACTGGGCATACGAATGGACCAAGCTGGGTATGCAGCATCAAAATCGTTCTAATGAGAAGAATGGTGAAGAGATGGCTGAAGAGCTATTTTCCGCATCGTTGTGCTTCAGTATTGCGGGTTACCCACACCTCAAGAACGACAACTTGGCAGCTCAGGCTCAAGTGTTGGCCAACGCAGCGTATTCTGAAGCGATCAAGCACACTAAGTTGATCGTCAAGCAGATTGATATTCCATACCAAAACAAGAAGATCAAAGCGAACTTGCATCTAACCAAGACAGATAAACCACAACCGGTTGTGATTGTCAGCGCGGGTCTAGATAGCTTGCAAACCGATATGTGGCGCCTGTTTAGGGATTATTTAGCACCTAAGAACATTGCTATGTTAACGGTAGACATGCCATCAATAGGGCACAGTGCACATTGGCCGTTAACAGAAGACTCATCTTGTCTTCACCAAGCAGTGCTGAATGAATTGCCTAACATCCCATGGGTCGATCACCACAAAGTTGGCTTGTTTGGTTTCCGCTTCGGTGGCAATGCGATGGTGAGATTATCTTTCCTCGAGCAACATAAGATTAAAGCGTGTATTTCTTTAGGCGCGCCAATTCACGATATCTTTGTTCATGCAGACAAACTTAAGCAGATGCCTAAAATGCATCTAGATGTGTTGGCTTCGCGCCTTGGTAAAGGGGCGGTCGATATCAATAGCCTTTCTGGGCAGTTGATGGCGTGGTCACTCAAGGTACAAGGTTTGCTGTCAAACAGTAAAACCAGTGTTCCTATCTTGGCATTGGCACTGGAAGGCGACCCGGTTTCACCGCCAATGGATAATCAACTGGTTGCTATTTACAGTGATTACGGAAAAGCGAAGAAAATCAAAGCTAAGTCAATTACACAAGGTTATGAGCAATCCCTCGAATTGGCGATAAAGTGGCTTGAGGATGAATTATTTAGATGACATTTCTCCTAAATTAGTTAAGCATGAAAAATGTACAAACTAAGTACCTGATACTCAGAGGTCATTTATAAAATCCAAATGCGTAGTTTCTACGTATAACAGTCTGAGTAACGTCATTCTTAACATTGAAAATGGAGATTCAATATGTCAGAAGTGACACAACAACCTACGCATTACCGCTTGTTGAATGTTTTAAAGGCGATCGGGCCTTACTTAAGGGAACCGCAATCAGAAGAAGGCCACTATATCTTTGATTGCTTGTCTGTATGTGTGAACGATAAAAAATCACCAGAAGAACGCGAGTTCTGGGGCTGGTGGCTGGAATTGGATAAGTCGGAAGAGGGATATTCGGCGAAGTACAATATCGGCAAGTACAACATCGATGGTAACTGGGATTCTTTGCCGTTACCTAAAAAGGCGGTCGCTGAGGTCTCTCGAACTCAAGAAGCCTTCCACAAGAAACTGGTTGATGAACTTCAAAGTAAGTTTGAAATCAGTATCCAATTAGACGAAGAGTCTGTCGAATTCGTCTAATTTTAAAGGTTACTCTTCTATATAAAACAAAAAGGTGCGATTTCGCACCTTTTCTGCTTGTGAATTCCCCTTTTGATTGCTAAAACATCACCTCTTATTTGTTTTATCCATAAAAGACTTCATGACAACAAATCATCAAAGCGGGACAACAACACAGCGTAAAACTGTCGTTGTTAAACTGGGTACCAGTGTCTTAACTGGTGGAACATTGGCATTAGACCGCGCTCATATGGTTGAGCTGGTTCGTCAATGTGCTGAATTAAAAAAACAAGGCCACTCTGTGGTTATGGTTTCGTCTGGTGCAATTGCAGCAGGACGTGAGCACCTTGGTTACCCCGCACTTCCCAACTCAATGGCGAGCAAACAGTTGCTTGCGGCAGTTGGGCAAAGTCAGTTGATTCAAGTTTGGGAGTCTTTGTTTGCTATCTATGGCCTTAAGATTGGCCAGATGCTACTGACTCGTGCTGATCTCGATGATCGCGAGCGTTTTCTTAATGCACGTGACACGATCAACGCACTGGTTGAGCACGATATTATTCCGGTAGTAAACGAAAACGACGCAGTAGCAACCAACGAAATTAAAGTGGGCGACAATGATAACTTGTCGGCCTTAGTGGGTATTTTGTGCGGTGCTGATAAGCTTTTGCTACTAACAGACCAAAAAGGCCTGTTTACGGCTGACCCTCGTAAAGATCCAAATGCTGAGCTCATCAAAGAAGTGAAAACCATTGATGACACGCTGCGTAAGATCGCAGGTGGCAGCGGTACTACGTTGGGTACTGGCGGCATGGCGACAAAACTGCAGGCGGCTGACATTGCTCGTCGCGCAGGCATCGAAGTGATTATTGCTGCGGGCAGTGCTGAAAATGTGGTGTTTGATTCACTGAGTGATAACCCACAAGGCACACGTTTCTTGCCTTTAGCGGAAGCGCTTGAAAACCGTAAACGCTGGATTTTAGCGGGCCCTGCTTCAGCAGGTGACATCGTGGTTGACGACGGCGCAGTAAACGCAGTCAACACCAAAGGCAGCAGCTTGTTGGCGAAAGGGGTTGTTCGAGTTAAAGGCGAATTCTCTCGTGGTGAAGTTACCCAAGTCACAGACAGCAAAGGCAAAGTAATTGCGCGTGGTATCGCCAGTTATTCAAGCCAAGACCTAGCAAAAATTGCAGGCAAGCACAGTAAAGATATTGGCGACATCCTTGGATACGATTATGGGTCAGAAGTCATTCACCGTGACGACCTAGTTGTAATCCAAGAGTAGCTCGTGATGATAAGGTGAATCACCTTTTTGCATCCAAAGACAGACAGAATTTAGGGAGAGTTAAACGTGGATTTAACTAACATGGGTATCGCAGCAAAAGACGCTGCTTTCCACCTAGCGACCGCATCTACGGCGCAAAAGAATAAAGCATTGGCGATTATCGCTGATGAGCTAGAAGCAAACGCAACAACGATTTTAGAAGCGAACGCGAAAGACATCGAACTGGGTCGTGAAGCGGGTTTAACTGACGCACTGCTCGATCGTCTACTTCTTAACGAAGAGCGCTTAACCGGTATCGCTAACGATGTTCGTAACGTGATTAGCCTGAATGACCCAGTTGGCAGCGAAATTGACAGCAAAGTACTAGAAAACGGTATGTCACTGTCTCGCCGCCGCGTGCCACTTGGTGTGGTGGGTGTTATCTATGAAGCGCGTCCGAACGTAACCATCGATATTGCAGCTCTGTGTCTGAAGACAGGTAACGCAAGCATTCTACGTGGTGGTAAAGAGACGTTTTTCTCGAACATGGAACTGGTTAAGGTTATCCAGTCTGCATTAGAGAAAGCGGAGCTACCAGCCGCTTCTGTTCAGTACATCGAGAAGCCTGATCGTGAACTCGTTTCTCAACTGCTTAAACTGGACGACTACGTGGATATGATCATTCCTCGTGGCGGCGCTGGTCTGCACAAGATGTGTAAAGAGAACAGCACCATCCCAGTAATCATCGGCGGCTTTGGTATCAGCCATATCTTCGTTGATGAAAGCGCTGATCTTGAGAAATCTGTCGATGTGGTCGAAAACTCAAAAGTTCAACGTCCATCGGCGTGTAACTCGTTAGATACACTGCTAGTGCATGAAGCGGTTGCTGAAGCTTTCCTAACTAAGCTGAAACAGCGTTTAGCCGGCAAGGTAACCTTAGTTGCTGATACCAGTGCAAAATCGCTGCTAGCGGGTTTTGAAGACCAACGTGATGCGGTTGAAGGCGACTTTGACACTGAATGGCTAAGCTACACGCTAGGCGTGAAAGTGGTAGCGGATGTGGCAGAAGCGATTGACCACATGCGTGTACACAACGCGAGTCATTCAGATGCGATCATGACCAATAGCTTAGAGAGCTCAGAGCGTTTCATTAACTCTGTTGGTTCTGCAGCGGTTTATGTGAATGCATCAACACGTTTCACTGATGGAGCACAGTTTGGTTTAGGTGCTGAAGTTGCCGTGTCTACTCAGAAATTGCATGCTCGCGGCCCAATGGGCTTAGAAGAGCTGACAAGCTACAAATGGGTAGGTAAAGCGAACTATTTAGTCCGCGGTTAACGCTGGTCGTTAATTTTACTCCTCAGCTCATTTTTGAAATGGCGGTCGAGTAGCAATAATCAATGAATCACCACACAAAAGGGCCTTAATTGGCCCTTTTTCTTTCCTAACGTTTGGCAATTCCGTTACACTGATATTCAATTATTTGGAGGTGATATGCATTGTCCTTTTTGTTCAGAGAACGACACTAAAGTAATCGATTCAAGACTGGTAGCCGATGGCCATCAGGTTCGTCGTCGCCGTCAATGCCTTGCATGTAGTGAACGTTTTACTACGTTCGAATCGGCAGAACTTGTGATGCCTAAAGTCATAAAGTCGAATGGAAACCGCGAACCATTTAATGAAGATAAAATGGTGGGTGGTGTACAGCGCGCCCTAGAAAAACGCCCAGTGAGTGCTGACGCGATTGAACTTGCGATCAGTACGATTAAGTCACAACTCCGTGCAACTGGTGAGCGTGAAGTACCAAGCGAGATGATTGGTAATCTTGTGATGGGCCAATTGAAAGAATTGGATAAAGTGGCGTACATTCGTTTTGCCTCTGTTTACCGCAGCTTTGAAGACATCCGAGAGTTTGGCGAAGAAATCGCTAAATTAGAGGATTAACTCCTCAATCATGTCAAACTTTACTCCCCTAGATTTTCAAATGATGTCGCGTGCTATTCAGTTAGCAAAACGCGGCATTTACACTACTGCGCCAAACCCTAATGTGGGTTGTGTCATTGTACAAACCGACGGTCAGATCGTTGGTGAAGGTTTTCATGCCAAAGCTGGCGAACCTCATGCTGAAGTACATGCCATGCGAATGGCAGGCGACAAAGCAAAAGGTGCGACGGCTTATGTCACGCTAGAGCCTTGTTCTCATTACGGTCGAACGCCGCCTTGTGCTGAAGGTTTGATTAAGGCTCAAGTAGCCAAAGTGATTTGTGCCATGCAGGACCCAAACCCAAAAGTCGCAGGTCGTGGTATCAAAATGCTACGCGATGCGGGTATTGAGGTTGAAATCGGTTTGCTAGAGCAAGACGCTCTCGACTTGAACCCTGCATTTATCAAGCGTATGCAAACTGGCATGCCATTCGTTCAGTTAAAGATGGCCGCTAGCCTTGATGGGCAAACGGCATTGGAAAATGGCCAAAGCCAGTGGATCACATCGCCAGAAGCACGTCGTGATGTTCAGAACTACCGAGCAAAATCAGGCGCTGTGTTGTCAACTAGCCAGACGGTGATTGAAGACAACGCGTCGTTGAATGTTCGTTGGGCAGAGTTGCCAAGCAGTATCAAAGGTCATTACGCTGAAGACGAGCTGCGTCAGCCGATTCGCGTGATTCTTGATCGTCAAAACCAACTGCGTCCTGAACTCAAGTTATTCCAGACTCCAACATCGGTGTTGAGAGTTGCCGAAGCATCTGCTGATATTGAAGTCGCAACCACAGATGCAGGTCAGCTCGATTTGCACGATCTGATGCGTCAATTACCTGCCAATCATATCGACCATATTTGGGTCGAAGCGGGCGCAACATTGGCAAAAAGCTTGATTGAAGAGCAGCTGGTGGATGAGCTAATCCTTTATTTAGCACCTAAACTTATGGGCAGTGACGGACGAGGTTTGATGGGTGCATTAGGGCTCACTTCAATGTCTGACGTTATTGACCTAGAAATTAAAGATGTTCGACAGGTTGGTGTGGATATTCGCATCGTTGCGAAACCCGTATTTCGAAACAGATAGTAACGAAACCACAGTGGAAATAGTTACTCCAACTGCATACGTGTCGTTGACAACAAAAAGAGTTTTAAAATGTTTACAGGAATTGTAGAAGCCGTAGGTACATTGAGTGCAATCACTCCCCGCGGAGAAGACATCACCGTAACGGTTAATGTTGGTAAGCTTGATATGGCTGACGTTAAGTTAGGCGACAGTATCGCTACCAATGGTGTGTGTTTGACAGTTGTTGAATATAACGACCACAGCTACAGTGCAGATCTTTCGCTTGAGACCCTGAAAAAAACGGGTTTTGTCGATTACCAAGCGGGCGATAAAGTTAACCTTGAGAAAGCAATGTTACCAACCACGCGTTTCGGTGGACATATAGTGTCTGGTCACGTTGATGGCGTGGGTGAGATTGTTGAACGTAACCAAGTTGGCCGTGCGATTGAATTCTGGGTAGAAATGCCAGCAGAAATCTCAAAATACGTGGCTCAAAAAGGCTCAGTAACAGTTGATGGCATTAGCCTGACTGTGAACGATTTACGTAAGAACGCATTCAAGCTGACTATCGTTCCTCATACTTCTTCAGAAACCACCATCGACCAATTCAATGTCGGTCGTAAAGTGAATCTAGAAGTTGATGTATTAGCACGTTACATGGAGCGTTTACTGCAAGGTCAGCAACAAGAATCTGAGCCTGAATCTCGATTAACGATGGAATTCTTACAGCAGAATGGTTTTGCCTAACCGTTGATACAAAGTGCGTTAAGCGAGACTTTGTAAAGCGAAGCAATATCATCAGGTTTAAATAGTGTCGGTTCTAGGAAGCAGAACCATTTCAAAGGATATAGAACAATGCCAATTAGTACTCCTCAAGAAATTATTGAAGACATTCGCCTAGGAAAAATGGTTATCCTGATGGATGATGAAGATCGCGAAAATGAAGGCGATCTGATCATGGCAGCAGAACATGTGACGCCAGAAGCGATTAACTTCATGGCGATGTACGGCCGTGGTTTAATTTGTCTGACGCTAACCAAAGAGCGTTCAAACCGCATGGGTCTAGCGCCTATGGTTCAAGATAACAACGCACAGTACACCACTAACTTTACTGTTTCGATTGAAGCGGCAGAGGGCGTAACAACGGGTATCTCTGCATCAGACCGTGCAGTGACGGTTCAAGCGGCAGTGGCGAAAGATGCGAAAGCGGCTGATCTTGTTCAACCTGGTCATATTTTCCCACTGACAGCGCAAGATGGCGGTGTTCTGACTCGCGCAGGACACACAGAAGCAGGTTGTGATTTAGCACGTCTTGCAGGCTGCGAGCCAGCATCGGTTATCGTTGAGATCCTTAACGACGACGGTACTATGGCTCGTCGCCCTGACCTTGAAGTGTTTGCTGAAAAACACGACATCAAGCTAGGCACAATTGCTGACTTGATCGAATACCGCAACAACACAGAAACAACGATTGAGCGCGTTGCCCAATGTCATTTGCCAACTGAGTTTGGTGATTTCGAGCTTGTGACTTACCGCGATACAATTGATAACCAGATCCACTACGCGATGCAAAAAGGTGACCTATCTGAAGGTGCTCCTTTGGTACGTGTTCATCTGCATGACACGTTCACCGATCTGCTTCATTCAGACCGTGGTACGGAGCGTAGCTGGTCGCTAGATAAAGCGATGAAGCGCATTGGCGACGAAGGCGGTGTGTTGGTTATTCTTGGCAACGAAGAGTCGTCTGATTCTTTGATTCACAAAGTGAAGACATTCGAAGCGCAAGACAAGAACGAGCAGCCAACTATGGCGAAGAAGCAGGGTACCTCGCGTCGTGTTGGTGTCGGTTCTCAGATTCTTCAAGATCTAGGTGTGCACGATATGCGTCTGCTTTCTTCAAGCACTAAGCGTTACCACGCATTGGGTGGTTTTGGCCTTAACGTTGTTGAGTACGTTTGCGAATAAACCATGCGTTAGCAAGCAGACGTTTCTCCGTTTGTAGCAACATAATTTACCGATGATTTCAGTGGCTCTTTTGGTGATAAATCTTGCCAAAAGAGCAAAGTAGCCAAGTCCGACTCAAAACGTGTTCAACACACAAACTTGGTTACTCGCTGTTCCTATATGCTTGGGATCAGCGCTGCATTATCATCTTTACATTGCCGGTGTCTGTTCTTCTAAATTACCATTAGATATTGCTCACAGTTTTGTGCTAGAATCCGGCGATTCTCACTTGATGAAAATAGTTAAAGGAAGGCTTATGAAAGTGATCGAGGGTGGCTTCCCAGCGCCAAATGCAAAAATTGCTATCGTTATTGCTCGTTTCAACAGTTTTATTAACGAAAGTTTACTTTCTGGTGCAATCGATACTTTAAAGCGTCATGGACAAGTAAGCGAAGACAACATCACTGTTGTTCGTTGCCCTGGTGCAGTAGAACTTCCACTTGTAGCGCAGCGCGTTGCAAAAACAGGTAAGTTCGATGCGATTGTATCTCTTGGTACAGTAATTCGTGGCGGTACACCTCACTTTGACTATGTTTGTAGTGAATGTAATAAAGGTTTGGCACAAGTGTCTCTGGAATATTCTCTTCCAGTAGCGTTTGGTGTTCTTACTGTTGATACGATCGATCAAGCTATTGAACGCGCAGGAACCAAGGCTGGTAATAAGGGTGCAGAAGCAGCACTTAGCGCACTTGAGATGATCAACGTTCTTTCTGAAATCGATTCCTAATGGGGGCCAGTGTGAAACCAGCCGCACGTCGTAACGCACGTCAATTTGCTCTACAAGCAATTTATTCTTGGCAAATTACTAAAGAAAATATTGCTACCGTTGAAGAACAGTTCTTATCTGGTGGTAAGTATGATGAAGAAGAGCATCATGCTGCAGAGCCTGCTCTTGCTATGCCAGAAACAGACGTTGCATACTTCCGCGACCTACTAACTGGTGTTGCTCTTAGCCACATGGAACTTGATAGCAAGCTTCGTCCATTCGTATCTCGCCCTATGCAAGATCTGGATCTGATGGAGCTAGCGCTTCTACGTTTAGCTATGTACGAGATGACTCGTCGCGAAGATGTACCATACAAAGTGGTTATCAACGAAGCTATCGAGCTTGCAAAAGTATTTGCAGCAGAAGACAGCCATAAGTTTGTTAACGGTGTGCTTGATAAAGCTGCACCGCACGTTCGTAAGAAATAAGACGTTCGTATATTGAATCTAAAGGTCAGCTTTATGCTGGCCTTTTTTGTAACTAAATTTCTGTAATATCCATGATTACGGCGATTTTTATGAGACTAAAGATAGGGCATGTGATGTCTGGCGAATTTAACCTGATTGAAAAATATTTTGTAAATCGACAACCACAACGTAAAGACGTTCTTCTAGCTGCTGGCGATGATTGTGCTTTGGTCAAAGCGCCGGGCAATGTTGAGATAGCGATCAGCACGGACACCTTAGTGGCTGGTACCCATTTCTTAGCTGAGGCGAATCCGGCTTGGGTGGCACACAAAGCGTTGGCTTCCAATATCAGTGACCTTGCTGCAATGGGCGCGACGCCTGCTTGGGTGTCTTTTGCTTTAACCATGCCTGAAATCGATGAAGCATGGCTTACTCCCTTCTGTGACTCCTTTTTTAAACTCGCAGACTACTTTGGTATTCAGTTAATTGGTGGCGACACAACCAAAGGTCCACTAAGCCTGACACTGACGGTACAGGGCTTTGTTCCTGAAGGACGAGCGCTGCGCAGAGATGGCGCGAAAGTGGGCGACTGGATTTACGTAACAGGTAATCTAGGTGACAGCAAAGCTGGCTTAGAAGTGTTACTTAACCCTGAGCAGAACAGAGCGAAGCCCTATGCTGCTGAGCTTGAAGAAAGACATTATGTGAGCGCCCCACGAGTGTTAGCGGGTCAGGCTCTAGTGAACCTTGCTTCATCTGCGATTGATATCTCTGATGGCGTTATTGCTGATTTAAAACATATCCTTAAGCGTTCTCAAGTTGGCGCGAGTATTGATGTAAGCACGCTGCCTATCTCTCCAGAGTTACGTCAGTTCGCTCCTGATATCACTTCAGCTCAGCAGTATGCGCTAACGAGTGGTGAAGAGTACGAACTGTGCTTTACTGTACCAGAAGAGAATAAAGGGTCGCTGGAAAGTGCTTTGTCACACACTGGTACAAAAGTCACCTGCATTGGCCAGATAAGACCTGTAGAATATTTTGAATTACACAATAATGGTGAACCACTAAGCTGGAACTTAACTGGTTACGATCACTTTAAGGTTAATTGATGACAAACCCACTTTCTCTTATTTCTCTTAAAAATCCTTGGCATTTCTTAGCAACGGGTTTTGGCAGTGGCTTATCGCCTATTATTCCCGGCACAATGGGCACGCTTGCGTCAATTCCGTTGTACCTATTGTTGGTTCAGCTACCGTTTCCTGCTTACGTTGCCGTGGTGGTGGTAAGCTGCATTATTGGTATTAAGATCTGCCAAGTAACGTCTGATGATATGGGCGTGCATGACCACGGTTCTATCGTTTGGGATGAGTTTGCGGGCTTTTGGATCACCATGAGCTTAGTGCCTATGCTGAATATCCCTGCCGATGACTGGAAATGGCTTCTGACTGGTTTTGTGCTTTTCCGCTTCTTTGACATGGTAAAACCTTGGCCGATTGGTTGGCTAGATGCGCGAATTCACGGCGGCTTGGGTATCATGATTGACGATATTGTAGCGGGTATTATGGCGGCTATTTCGTTGTATGCCGTGGCACATTTCGCAGGTTGGTTAGTGTGAGTTAACTGAAGGGCTAAGGTTTAGTTGGCGATACACCAAACTAATTAGCAGATACTAAAAAGGTTGACCCTAGGGCCAACCTTTTTTGTTTGCGGAGCTTACGAGCTTACGTATTAAAGCTACTTGGCGAGATAGTCAGTGATAGACTTCTCAATGCCTTTCGCGTCCAAACCAAGCTCTTCATGCAGTTCGCCTTGCGTACCTTGAGCAATGAACTTGTCTGGTAGGCCAAGGTTCAATACTGGCATCAGCAGTTTCTCTTGCATCAAGAACTCAATCACACCTGCGCCCGCACCACCTGCAATCGCGTTTTCTTCGATAGTTACCAGTACATCGTGGTCAGCAGCAAGTTGTTTGATCAGAGCTTCATCGAGTGGTTTCACAAAGCGCATATCTGCAACTGTCGCATCGATGACGTCAGCGGCTTGAAGTGCACTCTCAAGGAAAGTACCAAAGCTTAAGATAGCGACTTTCGAGCCATCTTTTGTTTTTTCGCTTTCGCGAACGATACGACCTTTACCAATCTCAAGCGCGGTAAATTTATTTTGTATCTCAGTACCCATACCATTACCGCGAGGGTAACGAACGGCACTTGGACCTGTATGCTGGTGGCCAGTGTAAAGCATTTGGCGACATTCGTTTTCGTCGCTTGGCGCCATGATCACCATGTTTGGAATACAACGCATAAAGCTTAAGTCGAACGCACCTTGGTGTGTTTGACCATCAGCACCGACAAGACCTGCACGGTCAATAGCGAACATGACCGGTAAGTCCATGATAGCCACATCGTGGATCAGTTGATCGTAGCCACGTTGTAGGAACGTCGAGTAGATAGCGACAATCGGCTTATCACCCGCAATCGCCATACCCGTTGCTAGGGTCACAGCATGCTGCTCAGCAATTGCTACGTCGAAGTATTGTTCTGGGTACTCTTTCGAGAAACGCACCATGCCAGAACCTTCACGCATTGCAGGCGTGATCGCCATTAGCTTAGGATCTTGCGCCGCCATATCACACAGGAAGTCACCAAAAATCTTAGAGAAAGTTGGTTTAGAGCTGGTGCTCTTAGGCAGACTTGAGTGTGCTGGATCGAATTTCGGTACGCCGTGGTAACCGATTGGATCTTTCTCAGCTGGCTCGTAGCCTTTGCCTTTCTTAGTCATGATATGCAGGAACTGAGGGCCTTTAAGGTCTCTCATGTTCTTAAGCGTTTTAATCAGCTCATTGACATCGTGACCATCAATTGGGCCAATGTAGTTAAAGCCTAACTCTTCGAACATGGTGCCAGGGACAACCATACCTTTTAGATGTTCTTCTGTACGACGAACCAGCTCTTTAATCGGCGGAACGCCTGATAGCACTTTCTTGCCGCCCTCACGAATTGACGTGTAAAGACTGCCAGAAAGAACTTGAGCGAGGTGGTTGTTTAGCGCACCTACGTTTTCAGAGATCGACATCTCGTTATCGTTCAGGATAACCAGCATGTCATTGTGAATATCGCCCGCGTGGTTCATGGCTTCAAATGCCATACCCGCAGTAATCGCGCCATCACCAATCACACTCACGACTTTACGGTTCTTGCCTTCTTTCTTCGAACTGATAGCCATACCAAGTGCAGCACTGATCGATGTTGAAGAGTGACCAACAGAAAGGGTGTCGTATTCGCTCTCTTGACGCCATGGGAATGGGTGCAGTCCATCTTTTTGACGGATAGTCGACAAGCGGTCGCGACGACCTGTAAGAATTTTGTGCGGGTATGCTTGGTGACCAACATCCCAAACCAACTGGTCAAAAGGCGTGTTGTACACATAGTGCAGAGCAACTGTCAGCTCTACTGTACCTAAGCCTGACGCTAAGTGACCACTTGACTGGCTCACTGAGTTAAGAAGATAGGTACGTAATTCATCACAAAGCTGTGTCAGCGTCTCTTTTGGAAGTAGACGCAAATCCTCTGGCTTATCAGCCAAAGCAAGAGTTGGGTACTTTGATATATCAAGAGTCATAGGTAATGCGCGCTTATTGTCTTAGTTCTTGCGCTCGATGACGTATCGGGCGAACTCTTCGAGTAACTGGGTATTGTATGGGATTGCAGCCAAAGCTTGAAGCGCTTCCTGTAGCAGAGTTTGCGCTTTTTCTTGAGCGCCCTCTAAACCTAGCAAAGAAGGGTAGGTGCTTTTGTTCAATTCTTGGTCAGAACCCTGTGGCTTACCCAAAGTTTCAGTATCGCCAGTGATATCTAAAATATCATCTTGAACCTGGAATGCTAATCCAATGGCGTCGGCGTACTTGTCTAATTGAGGCATCACTTCAAACGCTTTTTCACCAGCAGCGAGAGCACCTAAACGAATCGCACATTTCATTAGCGCGCCCGTTTTATTGCGGTGAACTTCTTCTAACTCTTCTAGCGTGACAGAGCGGTTTTCAGCTTCAATATCAAGTGCTTGTCCAATGCACATACCTTGTGCACCAGAGGCTTCGGCTAGGCGTTGAATCATTCGAACGCGATTGCTTTCACCGTCAGCACTTAATGTACCTTCCGCAAGTATAGTAAATGCCAGAGTTTGTAGGGCATCGCCCGTTAAAATGGCGGTCGCTTCATCGAATTTGATGTGACAGGTCTGATGGCCACGACGCAGTTCGTCGTCGTCCATTGCTGGCAGGTCGTCGTGAATCAGAGAGTAGGCATGAATACATTCGACTGCAGAAGCTGGAGTGTCGAGTTCTTCAGCGGTGCAACCGAGCATCTCCCCTGTAATATAGACAAGAAATGGACGCGCGCGCTTGCCGCCTAAAAGTAACCCATAACGCATTGCGTTGATCAGGTTCTGATTTTGGTGTGGCAGGCGATCAAGCCAAAGGTTCAGTTGCTCGTTATTACGTGCCTGATAAGACAATAAAGTCTCGATCATAGGGGATCTCATACAATTCGTTATTCTGGTTGTGGGTTAAAGTCACTAAGTTCTGCGTTTTCATCATTTTGCAGTAGGATGCTAACACGCTGTTCAGCATCGTTTAGTTTGCTTTGACCGGCACGAGCGAGGGAGATGCCTCGTTCGAACTTTTTCAGCGCATCATCTAAAGCTAGATCACCATTTTCTAGTTGATCAACCAAGCCATCAAGCTCTTCGATTGCTGCTTCAAAGCTCATATTTTCAGGTTTCTTAGTAGCCATAATAAATCTGCGTTTGGAAAGATGAACGAACGTTACCCTAGGCCGCTGAGATGGTCAAATGTAACCAAGAAATTTTGCTAGAAAGTTCGTTTTTAAGGGGCTTGAACGCACTTTGCTTGAATAACCTTAGCTTTATCGAGTTTATGCGCTACGTATAAGAGCAAAGTAAGCCAATAGTTGGGATTCAAAAACGAAAAGTGTGATACTTAGGCCAAGAATTTACTAAAAGATCTTATAGTCTTGCCGATACAAAGATTATCGTCGACATAGAGCTACAAAAAAGCATGAGGAGTGCTCAGTGGATTTAGCAACCCTAATAGGTTTGATTGGTGGATTTGCCTTTGTAATTATGGCAATGATCCTAGGTGGAAGCCTCGGGATGTTCTATGACACGACATCCATTTTGATCGTAGTTGGGGGCTCAACCTTTGTTGTTCTAATGAAGTTCACCATGGGACAGTTCTTTGGTGCGACTAAAATCGCAGGCAAAGCTTTTATGTTTAAAGCGGATGAGCCTGAAGATCTTATTGCGAAAGTTGTAGAGATGGCTGATGCGGCTCGTAAAGGTGGTTTTTTAGCACTGGAAGAGATGGAAATTAACAACAGTTTCATGCAAAAGGGCATCGATCTTTTGGTGGATGGCCATGATGGAGATGTAGTTCGTGCTGCACTGCAAAAAGACATCGCATTAACCACAGAGCGTCATGAGCAGGGCGCGAAGGTGTTCTCTGCATTTGGTGATGTAGCACCCGCGATGGGTATGATTGGTACCTTGGTTGGCTTGGTTGCCATGCTTTCTAACATGGATGATCCAAAAGCGATCGGCCCTGCGATGGCGGTGGCACTTTTAACCACCCTATATGGTGCGATTCTTTCGAACATGGTGTTCTTCCCAATTGCCGACAAGCTTGCGCTGCGTCGTGACCAAGAGACACTCAACCGTCGTTTGGTTATGGATGGCGTACTCGCGATTCAAGATGGTCAGAACCCACGAGTAATCGATGGTTACCTGAAGAGCTACCTAAACGAAGGTAAGCGTACGATTGATGGTGAACCTGCGTAAGAGGAGTTGAAGATGGATGAAGAAAATCCATGTAAATGTCCTCCTCCGGGATTGCCTCAATGGATGGGGACATTTGCTGACTTGATGTCACTGCTGATGTGTTTCTTCGTACTGCTGCTCTCATTCTCTGAGATGGACGTACTGAAGTTCAAACAGATCGCTGGCTCGATGAAATTTGCGTTTGGTGTACAAAACCGCTTGGAAGTGAAAGACATTCCTAAAGGCACCAGCATCATTGCACAAGAGTTTCGACCTGGTCGTCCAGAGCCGACACCGATTGATGTGATCATGCAGCAGACGATTGATATTACGCAGCAAACGCTTGAGTTTCATGAAGGTGAATCTGAGCGTGCTGGCGGTACCATGCGTGATCAAGGCAAGATGACCGGAGGCAAGTCGCCAGAGGTTTCGACTCACGACAATCAAAACTCTGAGTCAGACCAACAGCAACAACAAGCTGAAGCTCAATCGCAAGAGATGGAAACCTTGATGGAAAGCATCAAGAAGGCGTTGGAGCGAGAGATAGACCAAGGCGCGATTGAAGTTGAAAACCTTGGCCAGCAGATTGTGATTCGAATTCGTGAGAAGGGTGCATTCCCATCGGGTTCTGCTTTCCTACAGCCTAAGTTCCGACCTTTGGTGAGACAGGTTGCTGAGTTGGTGAAAGATGTTCCGGGTATCGTTCGAATCTCAGGGCACACCGATAATCAACGTCTTGATTCCGAGCTTTATCGATCTAATTGGGACTTGTCATCACAGCGAGCAGTGTCTGTTGCTCAAGAGATGGAAAAGGTGCGTGGTTTCTCTCATCAACGCTTGAGAGTACGCGGCATGGCGGATACCGAGCCAGTCGAGTCGAACGATACTGAATGGCAACGTAGCCTCAACCGCCGCGTTGAAATCAGCATCATGCAGGGCGAGCCGCTTTACAGTGACGAAGTGCCTGTTATTAATGAATAGCCGATACGTGTACACACGGTAGCATGCAGATAGCATCGAAAGCCCAACCTTATAATGAGGTTGGGCTTTTTGTTTGCTGGTCTTCAATGGTTCTCTCTGCGGCATTTATGTCGTTTCGAAACCTGCTACTGTTAATAACAAGCGGTTTAATGATGGTGTTACAGCAAGCACTCTTTTCCTTGCTTCACTTTCTCATGTATAATTCGCGCCCTTAGATTTAGATATGATCTATTCTTGCTTCAAGTGCTGTGTAAATTCTCTAATTTACTTGGCGATGAGCGTTTTCAAAATTTTGAACATTAATGTTGTGAAAGTACTATGAAATTTATTGTTAAGCCCCATCCGGAAATTTTTGTAAAAAGTGAATCGGTGCGTAAGCGCTTCACAAGGATTCTAGAGTGCAACATTCGTAACGTTATTCAACGTCGCTGTGAAAGTGTTGCGGTATTCAACCGTCGCGATCATATCGAAGTGACGTCTGAGAGTGACCAGTACTACGCAGAAGTGTTAGAGGCTCTGACTCACACTCCAGGTATTCACCACTCTCTTGAAGTTCAACAGTCTGAGTTTAAAGACTTGCACGATATTTACGAGCAAGTACTAGAACGCAGCCGTGCTGACATTGAAGGCAAGACTTTCTCTGTTCGAGCTAAGCGTCGTGGTAAGCATGACTTTACCTCTATTGAACTTGAACGCTACGTAGGCGGCGGCCTAAACCAAGCAGTTGAGTCAGCTAAAGTTCGACTTAAGAACCCTGAGGTAACCGTTAAAGTTGAAGTGGCTAACGATAAGTTAAACCAAGTTCTAGCTCGTCACAAAGGCCTAGGTGGTTTCCCTCTTGGTACCCAAGAAGATCTACTAAGCTTGATCTCTGGCGGCTTTGATTCTGGTGTTTCAAGCTACCTGCACATCAAACGTGGCTCTAAGGTTCACTACTGTTTCTTTAACCTTGGTGGCCCAGCGCACGAGATTGGCGTTAAGCAAGTGGCTCACTACCTATGGAATAAATACGGCTCATCTGCAAAGGTGAAGTTCATTTCTGTAGACTTTGAACCAGTGGTTGCTGAAATTCTTGAGAACGTAGAAGACGGCCAAATGGGCGTTGTTCTTAAGCGTATGTTCATGCGTGCTGGTGGTATGGTTGCAGAGCGCTTCGGTATTGAAGCTCTAGTAACGGGTGAAGCACTTGGTCAGGTTTCTAGCCAAACGCTAACTAACCTTCGCCACATCGACAACGTGACAGATACTTTGATTCTTCGTCCGCTTATCAACTGGGATAAAGAAGACATCATTGACCTTTCTCGTATCATCGGTACTGAAGACTTCGCTAAAGTAATGCCTGAGTACTGTGGTGTTATCTCTAAGAAGCCAACAGTGAAAGCGAAGAAAGGCAAACTGGAAGCAGAAGAAGCTAAGTTTAACTTTGAAGTGCTGGATCAAGTGATCGAGAACGCTCGTGTTATGGATATCCGTGACATCGAGAAAGAGAGCCAAGAGCAAGCGCCTGAAGTTGAACAAGTTCAAGCTGTTGCTGAGCACGCTATCGTTCTTGATATCCGTAGCCCAGAAGAAGAAGACGAAAGCCCATTAGAGATCGAGGGTGTTGAAATTAAACACATCCCATTCTTCAAGCTTTCGACTCAGTTTGGCGACCTAGACCAAGCGAAAGAGTACTTGCTGTACTGTGACCGTGGTGTAATGAGCCGTCTACAGGCACTTTACCTACAAGAGCAAGGCTTCCATAACGTTAAGGTTTACCGCCCATAGTGGTGTGTTGACCAAGCGTTAATCATTTTGCAAAGCCGTTTACTGAAAAGTAAGCGGCTTTTTTATTTTCTATTGTGAATGATTTACAGTAGTCAGACAGAGGCGTGAGTTTGGGCGTGCTATCGTCATGCTCAGCTTTGAAATTTTTGATTGATAGAAAGAGTGTGTTCTAAACGGGTTTATAAGTACCGAAGAAGTGTGAGTATCTTGAAGTATTCTGTTACTTTTTAGTGCAACTCAATGGTGCTATTTGTATGTGTTCAGTTGATTATTTGAGTGGGTGTCTGATTCTGTGATTGGCGATGAAAAATAATAAAGATTAATTAGCACAGCTATTGATAAACTTGTTGTTACATTTCTTTGCACATAAAAAAACACCGCCCATAAGGCGGTGTAAACAAATTTGACAGACAGGTCAAAATAAATACAGGAAGTACATGCCTCGTTTCAGTATAAACTGCAACAAAACATTTGGTAGAACTCTACCCAACTCGAAAAGAACGAGTTTGCAAACACAACATCGCAGGAGCTAAGCCAATTGATTCTAGAGAGAATCAAGCCGTTCAGGCTAGCTGCTGCGGGATGAAATATAGAATTTCTCTGGCTGCTAGGCAATGGACAAATTATAATGTTTCAGATAAAAAAAACTAATGCTTATTTAGAGAGTAACTATGTCTCGTCGATTACCCCCATTAAACTCGCTAAGAGTGTTTGAAGCTGCAGCTCGACACTTGAGTTTTACGCGTGCTGCAGAAGAGTTGTTTGTTACTCAAGCGGCAGTCAGTCATCAGATCAAAGCGCTTGAAGAATTCTTATCTTTGAAGCTGTTTCGCCGAAGAAACCGCTCTTTGCTGCTAACTGAAGAAGGTCAAAGCTACTTCTTAGATATCAAAGATATTTTCACATCACTAGCAGAAGCGACAGACAAAGTGCTGGAGCGAAGTGAGAAGGGCGCATTGACCATCAGTTTACCGCCGAGTTTTGCTATTCAATGGTTGGTACCAAGGCTCGCTGACTTTAATCAGCAAGAGCCTGATATTGATGTAAGAATCAAAGCCGTTGATATGGATGAAGGCTCGCTAACCGATGATGTAGACGTCGCTATCTATTATGGCCGAGGTAATTGGTCGGGGCTTAGAGCCGATAAGCTTTACCAAGAATACTTGATCCCTCTTTGCTCACCTTCCGTGCTGCTAGGAGTAAAACCATTAGAATCTCTCAGTGATTTAGCATGTCATACGCTATTGCATGATACTTCTCGAAAGGATTGGAAACAGTTCGCTAAGCAAAATGGCATCGATGGGGTAAACGTTAATCACGGCCCTATCTTCAGTCACTCAACCATGGTGCTGCAGGCAGCGGCTCACGGCCAGGGCATTGCTCTGGGTAACAACGTGTTGGCGCAGCCTGAAATCGAAGCGGGTCGTTTGATTGCGCCTTTTGATGAAGTGTTGGTGAGTAAGAACGCCTTCTATGTGGTTTGTCATGAGAAACAAGCCGACATGGGTCGTATTGCTACCTTCCGCGACTGGATGCTAGCGAAAGCGCAAAGTGAACAAGAGGACTTACTCGATGAATAACGTCATCATTGATGGTGAAGACAATCCCATCACCTTTATCTTTGCCCATGGTGCTGGCGCAGGCATGGAGCATGAGTTCATGCAGTCGGTAGCCAAAGGGTTAGCCTTTAAAGGGATACGAGTGATTCGTTTCAACTTCCCTTACATGATTAAACGTGCTGAAGATGGTAAGCGTCGTCCACCTGACAGAGCGCCTAAGCTACTTGAAGCCTATCAAGAGATTATTGAGCAGGTTGATGCCGATAAGCTTGTGATTGGTGGTAAGTCGATGGGAGGGCGTATGGCGAGCCATTTGTCTGAACTTGATAAGGTGGCCGCAATGGCGTGTTTAGGCTTTCCTTTCCACCCACCAGGTAAACCCGAGAAATACAAAGGTGAGCATCTGGCTGAGTTAGCAAAGCCATGCCTCATTTTACAAGGTGAGCGCGATACCTTTGGTAAGCGTGAAGAGTTTGCTGATTTTGATCTGTCTGATTCTATTCGTGTTGAATTTATTCCCGATGGCGACCACAGCTTTAAACCTCGTAAGAGTTCTGGTTACACCGAGCAGCAGAATATTGCGTTAACCGTTGAGAAGTTATCAGCGTTTATCAAAGAGGTACTCAATGAGAAGTAAGTATTTACTCACTTTTGCAGGTATCTCTGGCGCAATAGCCGTAATGCTAGGTGCCTTCGCCGCTCACGGGTTAAAAGCTGTCTTGCCAGAGTATCTGCTAGGCGTGTTTGAGACAGGTGTTCAGTACCAGTTTATCCATACACTAGCAATATTGGCGTGTGGTGCTCTGCTACAGATGAAACTTGGTGCTAAATCACAAAAATATTTTTTCATTGCGGCAATTTGCTTTATCATCGGCATCCTTTGTTTTAGTGGCAGCCTTTATGGCTTAGCACTGACAGGAATAAAATGGTTTGGCCCTATAACACCGTTTGGTGGTCTACTATTTATCATTGGTTGGGGAGTCTTCTCCTTCGCTGCTTTGAATATAAAAGAGGTAACTCAGTGAAACACGTACTACTTTATTGTCGCTCTGGTTTTGAAAAAGAATGTGCTGGCGAAATTCAAGACAAGGCAACACAACTGGAAGTGTTTGGTTTTCCTCGCCTAAAGAACAATACAGGTTTTGTATTGTTTGAATGTTACCAAGCAGGTGAAGCGGACAAGTTGATCAAAGAGATCGATTTCCAATCACTGATCTTTGCTCGTCAAATGTTGGCAGTGGCTGTTGAAATTAAAGACCTGCCAACCGATGACCGTATTTCTCCAATTCTTGAGGCGCTTTCTGAGAAAGAAGGTTTCCCTCGTTGTGGTGATATCCGTATTGAAACGCCAGATACTAACGAAGCAAAAGAGCTTTTGAAGTTCTGCCGTAAATTTACCGTGCCGATGCGTCAAGCGATGCGTGGTAAAGGCCTGATGACAGCGAAAGATAACGCTAAGAAGCCTGTGCTTCATTTATGCTTCATCGCTCCGGGCCACTGTTTTGTTGGTTACTCTTACCCAACGAACAACTCCCAGTTCTTTATGGGTATCCCTCGTCTGAAGTTCCCATCAGATGCGCCAAGCCGTTCTACATTGAAGCTAGAAGAAGCATTCCACGTATTCATCCCTCGTGATGAGTGGGACGAGCGTTTGGCTCCAGGTATGTGGGGTGTTGATTTAGGTGCATGTCCAGGTGGTTGGACTTACCAATTGGTTAAGCGCTCGATGTTCGTTCACTGTGTTGATAACGGCATGATGGCAGACAGCCTAATGGAAACAGGTCAAATTAAGCACCACATGGTGGATGGCTTTAAGTTTGAACCAGACCGTAAGAACGTAACTTGGATTATCTGTGACATGGTTGAGAAGCCAGCTCGTGTTGCTCACCTTATGGGTGAGTGGATCATCAAAGGCTGGGCGAAAGAAGCACTGTTCAACCTTAAACTGCCTATGAAAGGCCGTTACGATGAAGTACTGCAAGATATAGAGAACCTAAAAGTGTTCCTGATTGAGAACAAAGTGAAGTTCAAGATGCAGGCTAAGCACCTTTACCACGATCGCGAAGAGATCACGGTCCACATTCAGGCGCTTTCAAACATCTCACCGCACTAATATTTACGTTAGTGTGTCAGTGATAAAAAATGCTCCTTTAAGGGGCATTTTTTGTATCAATATTATCGAGTCACAGCAACTTAAGCGTTTGCTTCGTAACGAATATCTTGCAGGTTGAACCCTAAATCAATATCGGTTTTGAGTGCCGATACTTGCTTACATACACGAGCGGATTCGATGTGTTCGTCGAACTTCTTACGATATTTTTTCGGCAGATCTTCTGCTTGATAGGCCGCTTCGATATCTGGGTAAGTGGTCAATATCTCTTTGGCTGCTTTTGGCCCGATACCTGGGATGCCCGGTACTTGGCTTGAGCTTACGCCCGTTAATCCCCAGTAATCCGCCAGTTGTTCAGGTTTAACGCCAAACTCAGCTTCGATAAAGGGTTTATCTAACCAGCGGTGCTGGAAGTAATCTCGGATCTGAAGCGTTGGTGACAACAGTTGGCAGTAGCCCTTATCCGTCGAGACGATGGTGACGGTTTCTCCGTGGTCAGCTACTTTCTTTGCCAGTGTTGCGACGAGATCATCCGCTTCATCGCCATCAGACAGCAGTGAATCAATGCCTAACTCCCACCAAGCTTGTTGAATAGCATCAAGGCCTTTCATCAATGGTTCTGGCATCGGTTTACGATTCTGCTTATAAGCAGGAAGCACATCTGCGCGCCAGCCACGGTCTTGTAAATGGTGATCAAATACCGCGATGATGTGGGTGGGCTTTGATTCATTCAGAATCTTATTGAGAGTGCGAATTGTGGTGGTAATGGTTCTTGCTATATCGGTTGGATCCGGCTGAACAGAGTGCACGCGTCGGATGAGGTTTAAGGCATCGATAATAACAAGATGGATAGACATAAGTTTCCACTAAATAGGCAATAAAAAAGGGGCTGCTAGCCCCTTATAGTAACGTATCACTTGGTGAGTTGAAACGTTAGCGACGTAAACGTCATAAGCTGATTAACTTTATGTCTGCCACTTAGTTACTCGTTAATGAGTGTGCCTATTCGCTCGGTGCGATTTTATAGCAAGGCACGTAATCAGAGCCGCCCGGTAACTTCATTCGATGTTGCTCAACAAAGTCATTCAGCAGTTGGTCCATCTTGGTCATTAGCTCTTTGTCGCCATCAATTAGGAATGGGCCGTGCTTCTCGATCTCCAGAATACCCTCTGCTTTGACGTTACCAGCCACAATGCCTGAGAACGCTTTACGTAAATTAGCGGCTAGGCTTTCTGTTTTTTGGTCCATATGAAGATCAAGCGCCGCCATAGATTCGTGTGTTGGGTCGAATGGCAGTTGGAACTCAGGCTCAATATGCAGTGACCAGTTGTAGCTGTAGGCATCACCGGTCTCTTTACGGTGAGAACGCACATCTGGCATCGCTTGTTTCATGATTTTCGCAGCGCGTGCTGGGTCATCAATCACGATCTCGTAATGTTTCTGCGCATCAGGCCCTAGAGTTTCCCCAATGAACTTATCGATTGAGCGGAAGTAAGCCTCACTCTCTTTCGAGCCCGTTAACACAATCGGCATTGGTTGTTCGGCGTTATTCGGGTGCATCATGATCCCTAAGATGTACAGCAGCTCTTCCGCCGTGCCTGGGCCGCCTGGGAAAATGATGATGCCATGTGCCATACGAACGAATGCCTCAAGACGCTTCTCGATATCTGGCATGATCACCAGTTCGTTTACTATCGGGTTTGGTGGCTCAGCGGCAATGATTGAAGGCTCTGTCAGTCCTAAGTAACGATGATCAGTATAACGCTGTTTCGCGTGACCAATAGCCGCGCCTTTCATTGGCCCTTCCATCGCACCCGGTCCACAACCTGTACAAATGTTCAGCTCACGTAGGCCCAGTTCATTACCCACTTCGCGAGTGTACTGGTATTCAGTGGCATTAATTGAGTGACCACCCCAACACACGATCAGGTTAGGCTCGATGCCCGGCGTAAGTGCGCCTGCATTCCTCAGAATACCAAATACGAGGTTGGTAATGTGAGTGGCATTAGTCAGGTTGAGCCTTTGGTTATCTGCGAGGTGCATGTTGACGTAAACAATGTCACGCAGCACTGAAAATAGGTGCTCTTGAATACCCTTGATGATTTCACCATCGACAAAGGCATGCTCTGGTGGGTTGCTTAGTTCGAGCTTAATACCACGCTCACGGCGAACGACTTCGACATCGAACGACAGATATTTGTCAAGCAACTCTTTGGAGTTGTCGGTATGGCTACCCGAGTTCAGGACCGCTAACGTACAGTTGCGATACAGTTGGTACAGATCACTAGACGCGGTTTTCTTAAGACGCTCAACCTCAAGTTGAGAGAGTAAATCCATGCTACCGGCAGGGCTGATATGAGTGATCATAGTGCCTCCTTGTTGAAAAGAGCAGGGGACGTTGAAGTGACCCTCTGGCTCGAGAGTGAGAAGCAAACGTTGAAAGTGTTTGGTTAAAGGTAGGAGAGAGTTAACCAGACGAAACGGATACGACAGCGTTGCTTGCCATGAATGCTTGTTAAGCGAATGTTAATCATTAGCTTAGCAAACATTGAGGGAAATGGTATGTGATAAGTATTTGAAAAAATGAAATAAATTAAATCTAGGGCTGGCCTAGTGCCAAACAAGTTGGTTGGTACCGCGTTGTTTTGCTTTATTTAGAGTCTTATTGAGTCGCTCTAGCACTTCTTCAGGTGTATCTGACTCTTTAAACTGAGTACTTGCCGCGCATAAAGTGATCGTGATTTGCTGGTCACGGAATTTAAAGGGCAGGCGGCTTACTTGAGTTTGAATGTTCTGAATCACCTGATGGCAATATTCATCGGTTTGCTCTGGCAGCAATAACACAAACTCTTCACCTGAAAAACGTGCCACAGTATCGGTGGTGCCTGCTTCTTTGGTAATAGTTCTTGCGATGATCTTGAGTGCTTTGTCGCCCGCGGTGTAACCAAAGCTATCGTTAATTGCTTTGAAGTTGTCGATGTCGAGCAGTACTACGCGTAGCGAGTGTTGCGCGCGGATCCAGCGGCGATACTCAAGCTCTAAGCGATCAGTAAAGGCAGTGCGATTGTAAACCTTGGTTAGAGGATCAAGCAGCATACGCTGAGCCTGATCTTCCAAGCGCTTACGGTAATCTTGCGTCACTTCATAGAGTGAATCTAACTGAGTCTTTCCGTAACTCATTCTCTCTATCAGAGCTTGTTCTTTTTGCTCTGCGTGGTTCAGCCTTTCCGAAAGAGAGGCGATTTCACTGAGTAGCGGATTAATCGACAGCTTTAAACTATCAATATCTTTCGCTTTATCTACCGAGCTTTGGCTTCTAGTGACTAGTTCATTTAACTCAGAGTTTAGACCTTGTCGGTGCTCAAAGTAGCTCTGGCTCTGGTCGGCATTTTGGTCTGCCGTTTTGATGCTGGACGCTAAAGAAGAATTAAGCTGATCGATGAATTGTTCAGACTTCTTACGTTCTAGGTTGGTGCCTTCAATAACCAGTTTGAGGATCTGAAGTGTTAGCTCAAGTAGGTTTTGTGTGGAAACACCAAGCAGCAGCTTCGCTCGAATATCGGTAAGCAGATCACCCGATTCACCCTCGAAGTCGAGTTCAGTGATCAGATGTTGTAGTTCGTTTGATAGGTCGGAAAGGAGCTCTTGTTCCGGAGAGTGCGCAGCATCGGCAAAATGAGTGCGTGAGTTGTTCGCCATAATCTTAATGGCACGCTCATAAATACCGAGTAGTTTCATGGCATGGTCAACTTTCTGACTGCCATTGCATTCGGAGAAGCTAAGTAAGTTTCGTAGGTCGCGTTTTAGCTGTGCTGGAAGGCCAGTTATGCGTTGCAGCGTTTCCCCACTGTGCTTAATGCTATCGTCCAGATATCCGTTCTGTTTATCCATAGCCAACGTTTTCTGCTTAAGCATCCTTTCTAATACTGCCAGCTTTGGGATCATCGAGCTAATGTCTTTTTGCTTTTCTAGCTCTTCCCTAAGGGCAATGAGGTTTTCATCTAAATGGCTGTTACTACCAACACATGCATCACTTAAAGACGTGACGATACGCTTTAGAACTTTCTGTTCTCTAATAAACTTGAACGAGGTGTCTCTTTGCGTCAAACGGACCTGATCCAACTGAGATTTCAGCTGGTGGAGTTGCGCCTGAATGTCTTTTTCAAGAATGCCCATAGATGTATTTATTAGCGCCGCGTAGACCGATCTCGATCATTTTGATGAAATTCCGTTACATCGATAATAACAAAACTAAAAATAAGGTCACGACTTGCTGCTCTTAACCGCTCGCAAATCAGTCATCTTTTAGCATTTTTTTGATGTTGTCCTCATTCTGGTACGAGGATTGTATTTTTATTAACCCTTGATTAATCGCATGTTTACACGCTTCTCTTATGTTACCAGTTGCAAGGCTCGCTGCTGGTGCATTATCGATAGCTTTTAGATAGACCCATTGGCTACTGCGCTCTTTGAGACTGATCTCACGGGCGAGATTGGTCGACATCAACAATACGTCGAGCAGCTCTTGATCGTTAATTGCGGTGTAAGCGCGTGGCAAGAATGGGTAGTCAGCGATGCCCATACGGACCGTTCGGTTGATGTTTCGCTCTGTTTCGAAGTCATTCACCCAAGACTGAATCTTTCTGAACATGTCCTCAGGCGACAAATCACGGTCCGCGTTTGGCTCGATATAAAGCAGGTTCGCATCCGAGAAGTGGTAGACACGAGCTGGGCCTTCAAGCTTAGATTTTAGGAATTCACCGAAAGCGTCTTCCAGTTCTAGACCGGCTTTGTAACCGTTCTGCGTGTACATATTGCGTAAGAACGGTAAATCAATCATCACGAAGCGTAAGCGGTCGTTGAGTGGCTCATGAATCAATTCGCCAAGTTGCCACTGTTCGAAGGTCTGGCTGGTTTGTTCTAGCGAATTGGACAGCTTGGCATTGAGCATTCTGAGGTTCGGGAGCTTAGATCGTGAGTGCGTAAACAGGTCTGTTCGTAGTGAGTCGACTTCTTTGGCTAAGGTTTGAATGAGGTAGCCACGGCGAAGCACAAAGAAGAACAAGATAATACTGAACAGGAATAGGGCGAACGATATTTTCTGGAACTTGCGATGCTCTAGTTTGTACTTTTCTAGCTCTTGCGCTTGGCCTGCGTAGTGCAGGGTTTGTTCGGCAAATTCTTTCTGTTGACGGAACGCGTCTTCGCCAACACGGTTGAGTTTTTGCTGCTCTAGAGAGACAAGGCTGTTGTATTGCTTGAGGTTTGCCAATGCTTGCTGTGGACGACCTGCCTGTTCATAACCCAAAGAAAGTAAGTAGTACGAGCGTTGTGAAAGGCGCATGTTCTCTATCTGGCGTGAGATCTCAAGTGCACGTGTCGCATGCTTTATCACGTCTTCGCTTTCTTGTAGGTGATACGCTAACCCTGCAGATAACAGTGCAGCACGGCCTTCCAGCTTTGGAATGTCGGTATATTCCAGCAGCTCAAGGGCACGGGTTAGGTACTGTTCTGCTAGAGGGTAGTTATAAAGGCGTAAGTAGGTCGCCGATAGACTTAGTCGGATATCAATGACTTGGTGGATATCTCGGTCAGTGCTTTCGTGATCAAGAACGTTGAAGAAGTGTACCAAGGCAAGGTTATATTTCCCTTGATAGAAGTACACATCCCCCATTTTCTTAAGCACTTGTGCTAAGACAGGCGAGTTTTCAAAATTGTCATAGAAATCAGCGGCTTGAGATAGGTGTTCTAACGCTTTATCCAACACTTGGCGCTCAAAGAAAAGCTGCGCAAGTAGGCGGTTGACCTTGGCCAAACGTGAACTTAGATTGCCCTCTACTGATTTCCAGTAGCCATACAACAACTCGGATAACGCGTGGTTGTACTCTTTGTGAGTCAGATAAAACTCGCCGACGGAGATATGGTAGTCGATGGTGACTTTTTCAGAGTAACGTTGATCGAGATAGGTTTTGGCTTCTTGATAGAACTTTTCGGCTTCATCGATCTTGTTGTCGTAAGAGGCGATGTCGGCTTTCAACATGATCAAGCGATAGGTAATGCCTTCCGTTAAGCGTAAGGTTTTATTCACCGACTCTAGATTTGTTTCAATGTTAGTGAGCTCTGATTTTGCTTTGGCTGATTTTCTATCACTCAGCCAAAGTAAGCGAACTTTTAGGATCTGAAGATCTATTTTTAGGTAATCAAGCTTATAGGTTTGCGCTAGCTCGGAGGCTTTGTCGATGTGCTGAATCGCAATACGCATATTGCCAAGGTTGTATTCCGCTTTGGCTAAGATCTTATACGCATCGATACTGCTGTTTGGTGTTCGAATCGAGGAGTCTGTCTCTTCGCGAGAAATAGCTGAAGGGCTTTTCTCGCGTTGATCAGAAAGGACACGCAGCGTTAGGTAGCTGTTGGCCATTTGTTTTGCTTGGCTCGGCTCGATCTCAACCAAATTATTGGCTTCATTGAGTAGCGCCGACGAATAAACCGACGCATTGACCGATGTGCTTAAGCTTAAAATAAATAGACTAACAACGTATAACCAACGCATTTCAATGTCCCTTTAAAGATTTGGTAGGTTCAAATAAGTGTGGGTGGTTCTCGCCTGATTATTGGCGAGCCATACGCTTATTGTGGCTTGGTCTATCTTGCTCTGTTGAACGGTATGGGTTGATATCCAGACCACCACGACGTGTGTAACGTGCGAACACAGTTAGCTTCGAAGGTGCACAGTATTTCATGATGTCAGTGAAGATACGCTCAACACATTGTTCGTGGAATTCATTGTGCTCACGGAAAGAAACTAAATAGCGTAGCAGAGCTTCACGGTCAATTTGCTTACCAGAATATGCGATCTCAACGCTGCCCCAATCCGGTTGATTGGTGATCAAACAGTTCGACTTCAATAGGTGGCTGTGCAGTGTTTCTTCAACGTCTTGTTCGCCAGCAGCGCCTTCAAGCAGCGACGCTTCAAAGTCGTAGCTAGTGATTTGGATGTCTTGGTTGTCGATACAGTCACCTTCCATCGTCACGATAGGTTGGTTAGTGTAGTCGGTTACTGAGTTTACATTCACAATCACCGTTTCGCCTGCACATGCCGACAAATCTTGGGTCAGGCGCTCGGTTACTTGATCCCAGTTTTCAAATTGAGTCTGGTTGTAGCTGTTCAGGTACAGCTTGAAAGATTTTGATTCAATTAAATTTGGGCTGGTTGCTGGGATGAAAACTTCACCGACAGCCACTTGTGGTAGACCATTGGTGTTTAGCCACGAAAGCTCGTACATCGTCCAAATATCATGACCAACAAAAGGCAGCTCGCCGTTTAGCGCAAGATCATCGCGATTAAGGCTACGAGGCACTGGTTGCAATAAACTTGCATCGTATTGGTTAGAGTACTCAGTTTTTTGGCCAAGGGTTAAACCCGCTAGCTCTTTTGCGTCAGAATATTTGCTCATACTTTCGTTTCAAATTCGATTAGAATGGGGTCGATTTTACTGAATCCCCCTTACCCTGTCATTAAGTCATCGCTTAATCGGCGCGGAAAGGGCTCGGATTCTATTTATTATTTTGTGTTTAGGAGATTTTCATGACTCAACGTGCTCAAGACGCACTACTTTCTTTTAGTCAGCGATACGTTGACGCGTGGCAGCAGAAACACCAAAGCTTACCTCGTAATGAGGAGTTGGTGGACATCGTATCGCCATGCGTAGAAGAAAAGAGTGGCGATGCCGTGTTGTGGAAGCACTATCCACGTGAGCAATTCGCGGATTTCACCAACGTTGAAACCGGTATTGAGTTGACTCTGCATGAAGACATCAAAACTTTCTACGGCGCACAATTCAGCGCAGATATGAACGCAACTTTCGATGGTAACGAATTGACTCTGTTACAGATTTGGAGTGATGAAGACTTCGAATGCCTACAAGAAAACATTTTGGGTCACCTAGTAACTCAGCGTCGCTTGAAGCTAAAACCAACGGTTTTCATTGCCGCGACCGATGCTGAGCTGGATGTTATCTCTATCTGTAACCTAACGGGTAACGTGATTTTGGAGCGCTTAGGTACCAAAAATCGTGATGTGCTCGCCGAGACATTGGCAGAATTTTTAGAAAAGCTACAACCAGCGGTATAAATAGATGTACGTACTAGAACTTCAATTTGAGTGTTTTGATAACACAACGGTAAGCGCTGTCGACAAGGCGGTTAATGGCTTAATGGATGCACTTCGTTATAACGGACAAGTGTTAGGTCGTGAGTTCCCAATCGTGATGGGCGATGGGGAATTCTATGTTCGCGTTGTGTGCCCGGAGCAAGATAGCTTGCACCCGCGGAATCACTCAGACTTTGTGAAAATGTGTTTTGATCGCTTGTCTAACGCGAGCCTACTAGCGCCTAAAATGCGTTTGCTCGGTCGAGATCTGAACTCAGAAGAAGTGGCAGAAGATGAAACACCAAGCTGGCAGGTGTTATACACGACATTCGTGCACACCTGTTCACCGCTGCGTAGTGGCGATAGCTTGCTACCAATCCCTTTGTATCGCAATCCACCTACCTTCAATGGCGACCATAAAGCCGTGTTGAAATGGCAGACCGAATGGCAAGCCTGTGATGAAGTACAAATGGGTGGTGGTTGTCGCGCGGAACATGCAACGCTAACCGAGATCAGTGACACGAAGAGTGTGCTGTTTAAACGCGGTTGGGGTCTAAGAGGGCGCATTGAGTATCTGACTAAGGTTCCAACCTACTACTACTTATACCGTGTCGGTGGGATCAGCCTGAAAGATGAAAAAGAGCGCAAATGCCCGCAATGTGGTGGTGAATGGCTGCTAGATGCGCCTATCCACGATATTTTCTATTTCAAGTGTGATGACTGCCGATTGGTGTCAAACATCTCTTGGGATCACCTGAAGTAGTCTTCTTGTAGTTATTTAAGCGTCATGCTTTAGATATCGGAGTGCTATTTAGTGCTCCGATATTTTTTTCCTTTTATATTAAATGTTTAGCACCTTGTATCATCCCCGATGCCGTGACTTCGTTACCTGTCTTAGCTTGATCTTTGTTACTCTCTTATCGTTATCCTTTTCCCCTTTAAATACGCACAGAACGTGATATTCAGCTCTTTCTGTAGCGCCAATGTATTCATTGAAATAATCCAACACCCATCAACTTTTAGTTATCTCAATAGTTATCCTGATCACAATAATCAATCAGTTCTCTTTCAATTTATATTCTGCTCAATATAAATGGGATCGATCCCATGGGAATGTTCCCATTTATAAATAATAACCTGATTCTAGATCTGAAAGGAATGGACGATGAAACTGTTACCTATTGCTGCTGCACTCTCTACTGCTTTACTTGCTCCTAATTTATACGCTGATGAAACCACGCCATTGGAGTTCAATGGCTACATGCGCGGCGGCGTTGGCCTGAGTAATGAAGGCGGCTCAAACAGCAAGTGGGAGGTGAGTAAAGTTGGCCGACTCGGCAACGAAAATGACCTGTATGGTGAGTTTGGCTTTAAGAAAGAAGTGTATGCTGAGGACGACGTTTCATTTTTAGTTGATTCCATGTTGTCGTACTGGCAAGGCCAAGATGAGAATGCCGCGGATAAAAGCGTGGATGTGGTGCAATTGAATGTTCAGGCGGTGGGGCTTTTTGAAGATAAGGACATTGGGATTTGGGCGGGTGAGCGCTACTACCAACGTCATGATGTGCACATCGTTGATAACTACTACTGGGATGTAAGTGGTATTGGAGCCGGCGTTGAACACATCAACCTAGGCCCTGGTAAATTATCGGTGGCTTTGATTCAAGACACGGTGACTGGCGATGTGTTTGATGGCAAAGAAACCACAGCCATGATTGCTGATATACGTTATGCGGGCATTCCATTGTGGAGCAATGCTGATCTTGAGGTCGGTATTGATATGAACTTCGCCAATGAAAAACAAGGTCAAACGGTGGATGCGGATGACAGCGTAATGCTAACGGCGAGCTTGAATCAAAACCTATCTGGCGGCTTCAACAAAACCATTCTACAGGTTGCTAACTCTGGTTATGCCGAGCAGATGACGACTTTTGGAACGGGTAAAGGCATCGTTCGTGATGCAAACAACAATGACGCCGATGGCTTCCGTTTGATTAACTGGGGCGTGCTTGCGATTGGTGAGAACATCGAGTTTGGCCACACTGTGCGTTATGCCGCGTCAACCGGTGTGGGTGCTAATAATAGTGATGATGACTCTTTCAGTGCCGTCATTCGTCCGCTTTATAAGTGGGACAAGCGCATGCGTACCATCCTTGAAATTGGTGGTTTTGTAGAAACGATTGATAACCAAGATGGGGCAGGTGGTAAATTCACAATCGCTCAGGCTTGGGTTCCACAAGTGGGTTTCTGGTCTCGTCCTGAATTCCGTATCTTCGCCACTTACTTGAATGATGCTGAAAACGACAATGCCTTCGGTGAAGGTAAAAACAGTGAAATGAGTGTTGGTATGCAAGTGGAAGCTTGGTGGTAAGTCGAACTTCCTGGTAAATCCTAACCAATAAAAAGGGGCTGACGTTATGTCAGCCCCTTCGGGTATCTATACAGTGCTGTTATTTAGTTGATTACCAACCTTTAACGACGCCACCTTGGAAGATGTCAGAAGCTGCGTTGTACACTTCTTCAGTTTGGTAAGCTTTAACGAAGTTTTGTACGTTTTCAGCGTTTAGGTTGTCTTCACGAGAAACGATTAGGTTTACGTAAGGAGAATCTTTGTCTTCAACGAATACGCCATCTTTTTGTGGAGTCAGGTTGATAGAGCTCGCGTAAGTTGTGTTGATGATAGATAGAGCAACATCATCAAGAGAACGTGGCAGTTGAGCTGCGTCTAGTTCAACAATCGTTAGGTTCTTAGGGTTACCCACGATGTCGCGAACTGTAGCTAGAAGACCTGCGCCTTCACGAAGTTCAAGAAGACCTTGTTGCTCAAGAAGAAGTAGAGAGCGACCTAGGTTTGTAGGGTCGTTTGGTACAGCAATACGAGCACCGTCTTGGATTTCGTCTACCGATTTCACTTCTTTAGAGTAACCCGCAATTGGGTAAACAAACGTGTTACCAGCGATAGTTAGCTTGTAGCCACGGTCAGCCACTTGCTGATCTAGGTACGGTGCGTGTTGGAATGCGTTGATGTCGATAGAACCATCATCTAGAGCTGCGTTTGGTGTTACGTAATCCGTGAAAGTAACCAGTTCAACGTCTAGGCCGTATTTCTCTTTCGCTACTTTAGCTGCCACTTCAGCAACTTGCGCTTCTGCACCTGCCATTACGCCAACTTTTACTTTAGAAGTATCCACTTCTTTATCACCACAACCTGCTAGAACTAGCGCTGAAGCTGCTGCTGCGATAGTTAGTAAACCTTTAAGGTTAAATTTCATAATAATCTCCTTTTAATAAATCTATTTAATTAGGTTCAGACGACTCTAATCTTTATGTGTGAGTCTTTATCTGTGGTCAACGCGGCGAACTAATGAATCACCGATTGATTGAATAATTTGTACCAGCACAATCAACATCACTACTGTCACAGCCATGATGGTCACATCGTAGCGGTGGAATCCGTAACGAATCGCGACATCACCTAGGCCACCACCGCCTACAGTACCGGCCATTGCTGAGTAGCTCACCAGAGTCACTAGCGTAATCGTTACTGAGTTGATGATAGTCGGTAGTGCTTCTGGAAGCAGAACCTTATTGATGATTTGTGTTGGTGTTGCGCCCATTGATTGGGCCGCTTCCACTAGACCTGTTGGTACTTCAAGTAGTGCACTTTCGATAAGTCGAGCCACGAATGGGATAGCGCCAATCGTCAGTGGAACAATCGCTGCTGTTGTACCGATGAAGGTACCAATCAGCATCTTAGTCAGTGGAATAATCGCAACCATCAAAACTAAGAAAGGTACTGAACGACCCACGTTCACAATCGCACCTAGAATCTTGTTTACTTTGGTGTTCTCTAACAGGCCACCTTTTTTAGTCGTATGCAGAATCACGCCTAGTGGAATACCGACCGCGAAGCCAACAATGCCTGCAACAGCAACCATGTAAAGCGTTTCGCCTGTTGCGCCTAATAGAAGGTTACCGTTAAGGCTGATCCAGTCAGCAATCTCGTTGAAACTAAAGGACATAACCAAGCACCTCTACTTTTACATTGTTGTCGCGTAGGAATTGGATAGCAGCATTATCATCTGCTTCATTACCGAACAGTTCAGCGACCATCATGCCGAACTTCACGCCACCGGCGTAATCAAGGTCAGAACTTAAGATGCTGACATCGATATTGAATTTACGTGCGATTTGCGTCATTAGCGGAGCATCAACCGTTGCACCCGTAAACTCAAGACGCACCAGCGGGTAGCTGCTGTTTACGCGAGTCTCTTGCAAACGTGCTTGGTAATCTTCAGGGATCGTCAGATCCAACGTTGAGCGAATAAACTGATGCGCTAGCTCTGTCTTCGGATGAGCAAAGATGTCACCGACTGTACCTTTCTCTACCAATTCACCGCCGCCAATGATCGCAACCTCGTGACAAATGCTTTTAACCACATCCATCTCGTGTGTAATAAGCAGGATAGTGATGTTCAGCTTGCGGTTGATTTCACGCAGCAGCTCAAGGATAGATTGAGTTGTTGCTGGATCCAATGCGCTGGTGGCTTCATCACATAGCAGTACTTTCGGGTCAGAGGCCAGTGCGCGAGCAATCGCCACACGCTGCTTTTGACCACCACTTAGGTTTGCCGGGTAGGTGTCACGCTTATCAGCAAGGCCAACCAGTTCAAGTAACTCGCTGACTTTCGCTTCAATAATCGCTTTATCTTTACCAGCAAGTTCTAGAGGCAGTGCTACATTGTTAAATACAGTACGAGAAGACAGCAGGTTGAAGTGCTGGAATATCATGCCGATGTTACGGCGCGCTTCGCTAAGTTCTGATTTGCTGAGTTTTGTTAGGTCGATACCGTCAACAATCACTTCACCAGAGGTCGGAGCTTCCAACATATTTACACAACGGATCAGGGTACTTTTGCCTGCACCAGAAGAGCCGATGACTCCAAAGATTTGACCTTGAGGAATGTGGAGGTTGATATCAATTAAGGCATTGATTTCTTTAGTGCCTTGATAAAAAACCTTGTTGACTTGATTCACTTTAATCATAGAGAAACCCGTGCAGGTAGAACAGAATAATATGTCGATAGCTCGCTCGATTTACAGACGATGCTATGGTGTTCTATGATCTAAGTCAATAGATATTTTTACGTCTAGACGGCTAAACGTCGATTGTATGGCTAAGCTAGAAACAAATCGTTAACGAACGCAAAACTAAATAGATAGTGATGAAGCAAATAAAGCGTGTAATAATTAATGATTAATAGAGAGTTGATAGAGAACAAAATTTTGTCTAAACCTGCTGTTTTTTTAGATCGTGATGGAGTGATTAACGTTGATCACGGCTACGTACATGATGAGCATGACTTTGAATACATCGATGGTGTGTTTGAAGCGGCGAAAGCGTTTAAAGATATGGGTTATTTATTGGTGCTAGTGACCAACCAATCTGGTATTGCTCGCGGCATGTTTAGTGAAGACCGTTTTCTTTCTTTAACGCAGTGGATGGATTGGAACTTTGTTGATAATGGTGTCGAGCTCGATGGCATTTATTACTGTCCTCACCACGCTGAGCACGGTATTGGTGACTACAAGCAAGATTGTGAATGTCGTAAGCCAAAGCCAGGCATGTTCATTTCTGCTCGTGACTTTCTGAAGATTGATATGGCTAACTCGGTCATGATCGGCGATAAAGCGGAAGACATGATGGCTGCAGAAGCAGCAGGTGTTGGTACTAAAGTCTTGGTAAGAACGGGTAAACCCATCACTGAAAAAGGTGAAGCGTTGGCTAGCGTGGTACTTGATAGCATTAAAGACGTACCCGCTTTCTTAAAAGGCTAAACGTTTTATTTATCACTAAGGTATGGACCTATCATTAGGCACTTACATTAGGTTTGTTCGAACCTGTGAATAGGCTAAGTGTCGTTGACTATATAAAGATGAGGAACGAAGTATGAAAGCTATGTTGGTAGCATCTCTATGTACAGTAGCATTGGTTGGGTGCTCTAAATCAGCAGCCCCTGAGACTGATAGCGCAACATCGAATGATCAATTCGCGACTTATCAATGTGAGTCTGACGTCTCGTTTGATGTGTCTTACCTTGATAATGAAAAAGCGGTACTACGCTTGCCTGATAATGAATACCGCCTGACTCAAGTTCCAGCGGGCTCAGGAACCAAATACATCTTAGATGATGGCACTTCAGAGATGATTAACAGCATCACTTTGCGCACGAAAGGTGACAATGCGCGTCTAGAACTTGGTCGCGTAGTCTATCGAAATTGCCAAAAGTAAGTCATAGTAAGAACTGCTAGTATTTACAAACAGTTAAGTGAGGGAATCTACCCTCACTTTTTCTTCTCTTCCCTTTAACGTTAGACTTTTTATGAGCAAAAAACTCACTATTCTTGATATTGCAAAGCTGTCCGGTGTTGGTAAGTCAACCGTATCACGCGTTCTGACCAATGATCCAAAAGTGAAACCTGAAACCCGTGAAAGGGTGGAAAGAGTAATTCAAGAATCTGGGTACACGCCTTCAAAATCTGCGCAATCGATGCGCGGTGGCAGCCAAAAAGTCATCGGCGTGATTATCTCTCGTTTGGACTCTCCCTCTGAAAACAAAGCCGTTAGCACGATGCTGGCCGAGTTGTATCGAGCGGATTACGATGTCGTGATCATGGAAAGCCAACTTGATAGAGATAAAGCCAATGAGCACCTGCAAGTTCTAAAGCGTCGTAACGTTGATGGCATTATTGTATTTGGTTTTACTGACTGCGATATTCCGGCAATCGAAGCTTGGGAACACAAAGCGGTGGTGATTGCTCTGGATACCGAGAACGTGACGTCGATTAACTATGATAACCAACAGGTGATCAATAGTGCGTTGGTGCATTTATCGGATCAAGGGATCTCTGACATTGGCTTTATCGGGGTTGATCCTAGTGATAAATCAACCGGTGAACTGCGTCTTAAGGCTTATCTCGATTGGTGTGAAAACACAGGTTCGGTGGCAAACTATCGTACTGGTCAACTTCATCACGAAAGTGCTTATCAGCTGGTGGATGAGGTACTAACACCTAACACCCAAGCTATAGTCTGTGCTAGTGACACATTGGCTCTCGGTGTGATCAAACGTCTGCAAGAGCGACAACGTGAAGATGTGGTCGTCACCGGCGTTGGTGGTAATGATCTTCTCTCTTTCTTGTTCCCTCGAGTATTTAGCATTGATCCTGGGTATCAATCTGCAGGTAAATTGGCCGCTAATCTATTGATCTCTCAGCTTTTAGGCAATTCAGAGATCTCTCATCACACTCAATCTCCGATTCTATAATCCACTCAATTAAGCGAAATTGAACCGCTTAGATTAAAATTAGAGTGTGATCTCTTTCAATTAATGGGACTGTTCCCATTTTAATTTATCATTCATGTGGGCATTATAATAACCGTGATTGGGAATGTTCCCATCAATCTAAATCGAAGTGGTTATAGCTGCATGGTTTAGAAGAGTAATTGAATGAAACCAGGGTGGGGTAGTATGAGTAAGATAGCGAAGCAAGACGTTGCGCGTCTTATCGAGTTAGTCGGTGGTAAAGAAAACATTGCGAGTGTCAGCCACTGTCTGACTCGACTGCGTTTTGTATTGAACGATACAGAGCAGGCCAACAAAGCTGAACTCGAAAAACTGAAGCTAGTAAAAGGCTGTTTTACTAACGCAGGCCAATTCCAAGTTGTGATTGGCACTGAAGTTGATGAAGTGTACGCACTTCTGATTGAACAGACAGGTAAAGAGGCATCATCAAAAGATGAGGCGAAGCTGGCTGCTCGTCAAAATATGAACTTCCTTGAGCGTGGTATCTCCCATTTAGCCGAAATTTTCGTACCACTGCTGCCTGCCATCATTACAGGTGGTTTGATTCTTGGTTTCCGTAATGTGATTGGCGACATTCGCATGTTCGACGGCAAAACCTTAGTTGAAATCAGTCAATTCTGGGCAACCGTTCACTCTTTCTTATGGTTGATCGGCGAAGCTATTTTCTTCTTCCTACCGGTTGGTGTGTGTTGGGCTACGGTTAAGAAGCTTGGCGGAACCCCAATTTTGGGTATCACGCTCGGTGTGACCTTAGTTTCACCACAACTCATGAACGCATACATGATAGGTAAATCGGTACCTGAGGTATGGGATTTTGGACTGTTTGTGATTGAGAAGGTCGGTTATCAGGCTCAGGTGATCCCAGCAATGTTAGCGGGTGTGGCTTTGGCGTTCATTGAAACCAATCTTAAGCGCATCGTCCCTGCTTACTTGTACCTAGTTGTGGTGCCATTTGTATCGATTATTTTGTCTGTGATTCTAGCGCACGCTTTCATTGGCCCATTCGGTCGTATGTTAGGCGATGGTGTGGCATTCGCAGCTAAAGCGGCAATGACAGGTGATTTTGCGATTCTTGGTTCAGTGGTTTTTGGTTTCCTATACGCACCTTTGGTTATCACGGGTATTCACCACACCACCAACGCGGTGGATCTGCAACTGATGCAAGACTTAGGCGGGACACCAATTTGGCCTTTGATTGCACTATCAAACATTGCACAAGCATCGGCAGTAGTCGGCATCATTATCTTGAGTAAGCGTGAAGGTGAACGAGATATCTCGGTTCCTGCGGCAATCTCAGCCTACTTAGGTGTAACAGAGCCTGCGATGTACGGTATTAACCTTAAATACAAATTCCCAATGCTGAGCGCAATGATTGGTAGTGCTGTTGCAGCCGCAATCTGTGGTAGCGCGGGTGTGATGGCGAATGGTATCGGTGTCGGCGGCTTGCCGGGCATCCTATCGATTCAACCTCAATATTGGTCGATTTACCTAGTCGCGATGCTGGTGGCGATAGTACTGCCTATCACGCTAACCCTGTTTTTCTACAAGCGAGCCCAATCCAAGGGTGAGTTAGAAACCGCGAACGCGTAATGCATTGAATAAGCGATGACTCCAAAATGAGTTATCGCTTTTTCTCTTAGTTATAGCTTTTTCTTTTAGTTATAACGGCTATTCGACCATGATTCACATGGTGATTTTTATTTTATATTTTCTGGTAAGTGAGTGTTAGAGATGGCGATGACTGAACATGATGAAAGCTGGTGGAAAACCGCAACCATCTATCAAATCTACCCAAAGAGCTTTTGTGACAGTGGCAGTAAAGGTACTGGCGACATCAAAGGGATCATTTCGAAACTGGATTACCTCAAACATTTGAGTGTCGATGCGATTTGGCTAACCCCGGTTTACGCATCTCCTATGATCGATAATGGTTACGATATCTCAGACTACTACGCGATTAATCCTCAATTCGGCACCATGGAAGATTTCGACCTATTGCTGGCTGAAGCGCACCAACGTGGTATTCGTATCGTGATGGATATCGTGGTAAACCACACCTCAACAGAACATGCGTGGTTTCAGTCAGCATTGGGTGATAAAAACAGCCCATACCGCGACTACTACATATGGAAAGATCCCGTAGATGGTCAAGCACCAACTAACTGGCAGTCTAAGTTCGGTGGTAATGCGTGGGAACTAGATGAGGCGACTGGGCAATACTTCCTACACTTATTCGCCAAAGAACAGGCTGACCTCAACTGGGAGAACCCGGTTGTACGTGAAGAAGTGAAAGACGTTATCAGCTTTTGGGCAGAAAAGGGCGTTGATGGTTTCCGCTTGGATGTGATCAACCTGATTTCGAAGCAGCAAGACTTTCCTAATGATGATATCGGTGATGGCCGTCGTTTCTATACCGATGGTCCACGTGTACACGAATACCTGAAAGAGATCAGCGAAGCGGTATTCCAGAAGTACGGCAGCGTGACCGTAGGCGAGATGTCTTCAACCACGTTGGAACACTGCCAGCAATACTCAAACGTTGATAACAGTGAGCTATCGATGGTGTTTAACTTCCACCACCTTAAGGTCGATTACACCAATGGTGAGAAGTGGACCAATGCGCCGTTTGATTTCTTACAGCTCAAATCGATCTTTAACCACTGGCAAACGGGATTGAATGGCAAAGGGTGGGGCGCACTATTCTGGTGTAACCACGACCAACCAAGAGTGGTGAGCCGCTTAGGTAACGATCAGCAATATCGCGTTGAATCAGCCAAGATGCTTGCCGCTTCTGTTCACATGATGCAAGGCACGCCGTATATCTATCAAGGTGAAGAGATTGGTATGACCAACCCAGGTTACACCGAGATCAGCCAGTATCGTGATGTAGAGAGTACCAATATGTACGACATCATGGTGAATCGTGATGGTGTGGCTCATGAAGATATGATGGCGATTTTGGCGCAGAAGTCTCGTGATAACTCTCGTACACCAATGCAATGGAACAGTGAGCCTTACGCAGGGTTCTCACAAGCTCAGCCATGGCTTGATGTAGCGAATAATTACCCTGGGATTAACGCTGAGCAAGCACTGGAAGACAAAGACTCTGTTTTCTATTTCTATAAGAGTTTGATTGAGTTACGCAAACAAGTACCAGTGATTACGGATGGCAGCTATCAAGATCTATTGCCTGAGCACCCGTCGGTATTTGCGTACTCTCGTGAGAGTGAAGGACAAACTCTGCTGTGCATTAACAACTATTATGGTGAAGAGGCTGAATGCGTTTTACCTGAACGTTTTGAGATGGCAAAGGCTAAGAGCTTGTTGTCTAATTATCAAGTGAGCGAGAGTTTAGTGGCGTCTCATCATCAAGTTTTGCAACCTTACGAGACTCGTATTCTTTTGATCGAAGGTTAGCCTTGTTTTTATTTCAATCGGCTTGATTCTCTTCCCCTTAAAGGATTCGGCTGTTAAAAGGCTTTGGAGTGCTCCCCAAAGCCTTTTTTGTTTTAGTGATGGCTGGAATATCGTGCCTCGAGTCTACTTGCTAGAAGTTTGAGCATCGAGTGCCAGCAACGACAGAGCAGGTAATGAACTTTAAGACGCGTAATTCACCGAGTAGCGAGTTGGTTTGTGGTTCATTGCCAATACGATGTTCAATACTGCGGTGCCTAATACAGATACGGCAATCACCCAAGGTGACACGAAGAAGAACGATGCAAACAGAATACACGCATCAATACCCATTTGTGTTTTGCCTACCGAGATACCGTAGCGGTCTTGGATAAACAAGCACAGTACGTTGAAGCCACCCAGACTTGAGCGGTGACGGAATAGGATTAGCATACCTAAGCCCATTAGTAAGCCGCCGGCAACAGCACAATAGATCTCGTTATGAACTTCTAGCGAGATAACTAAGTATAAATGATCGGCAAACACAGACACTAAAGCACCAGAAATCGCACTGCTAATAGCAAAGCTACGGCCGAATCGTTTCCATGCTAATAAATAGAATGGACAATTGGCAACAAAGTACAAAATACCAAAGGTTACAGGCAAGAATTGACTCAAAAGCAGAGCCAAGCCAGTAGTGCCCCCGGTAAGCAGGTTCGCTGACTGTAAAAAGAAGACGCCTAACGCCACTAAAAACGTGCCAGTGAGAATCGCTACCCAATCTTCTTTACGTGAGTGTTTTTCCATCGTTTTTATAATTACCTAACCAATAAAGGCGTGCATAGTAGAGAAAAACCTTAGCTTTCGGTAGCTTGAGGGGCAAAATTAAGGTAAACCTATGTAATCTGCGTTTTACAGGGTGTAAAGCGTAAAATTGACAGTAAGCGCCATCTTTGGTTGGATAAGCCAAATAACCATGATGAATCTTATTTGTGATTATGAAAAAACTGCATGATAAAATTGCAATTAGCTCTTTATGACCTAGATCAAATTATGTAGAATGCGTCACATCAAAACGGTGACGGAAACGTTTGCTTTCGGTCGTTGTGTGGTTTTTTTGAAACTTTCAGTACAATCTGAGTCAGGAGATACAGATGCTTAAGCGTGACATGAACATTGCTGATTACGATGCGGATCTATTCGCAGCTATCCAAGAAGAAACTCTTCGTCAGGAAGAGCATATCGAACTTATCGCTTCAGAAAACTACACAAGCCCACGTGTAATGGAAGCTCAAGGTTCTCAGCTAACAAACAAATACGCTGAAGGCTACCCAGGCAAGCGTTACTACGGTGGTTGTGAGTACGTAGACAAAGTTGAAACTCTAGCAATTGAACGTGCATGTGAACTATTTGGTGCAGAGTACGCAAACGTACAGCCTCACTCAGGTTCTCAAGCAAATAACGCTGTATACATGGCACTACTAAATGCAGGCGATACGGTTCTAGGTATGAGCCTAGCACACGGTGGTCACCTAACTCACGGTTCTCCAGTAAACTTCTCTGGTAAGCTTTACAACATCATCCCTTACGGTATCGATGAAGCGGGTCAAATCGATTACGAAGAGATGGAAAAGCTGGCTATCGAGAACAAGCCTAAGATGATCATCGGTGGTTTCTCTGCTTACTCTCAAATCTGTGATTGGAAGCGCATGCGTGAAATCGCTGACAAAGTAGGTGCTTACCTGTTCGTAGATATGGCTCACGTAGCAGGTCTAATCGCTGCAGGCGTTTACCCGAACCCAGTGCCACACGCTCACGTAGTAACTACAACGACGCACAAAACGCTTGCGGGTCCTCGTGGTGGTCTAATCCTTTCTAACGAAGGCGAAGATCTTTACAAGAAGCTGAACTCAGCAGTATTCCCAGGCGGCCAAGGTGGTCCTCTAATGCACGTTATCGCTGGTAAAGCAGTAGCGTTCAAAGAAGCTCTAGAGCCAGAGTTCAAAGAATACCAAGCACGCGTTGTTGCTAACGCAAAAGCAATGGTTGCTGAATTCCTAGCTCGTGGTTACAACATCGTTTCAGGTTCTACAGAGAACCACCTGTTCCTAGTTGACCTAATCAACAAAGACATCACAGGTAAAGAAGCAGATGCAGCACTAGGTGCAGCAAACATCACTGTAAACAAGAACTCAGTACCAAACGACCCACGTAGCCCATTCGTTACTTCAGGTATCCGTATCGGTTCTCCTTCTATCACTCGTCGCGGTTTCTCAGAAGTAGACGCGAAAGAGCTAGCAGGTTGGATCTGTGACATCCTAGATAACATGGGCGATGAGTCTGTTATCGAAGCAACGAAAGCAAAAGTATTAGAGATCTGTAAGCGTCTACCTGTTTACGCTTAATTTTTCTGCGTAGTAATTTGAACTTCGTTGTCGAGCATGCTCACTTACATCCGTAAGCTCCGCGTGCTCTCCTAGAATTTCAAACGACTACTTTGAAAAAGTACTTTTAAAGGGGCTCATTGAGTCCCTTTTTGTTTTAGGGAAAGGTGTTGAAGACTCTGCACCTGTTCCTTGAACTAAAGCTATTTGATTGAAAATACGATTTGAAAGGCTCCTTTATTGGGGCCTTTTTGGTATCTATCGGAATGAAAGTTGGGTTACCTGAGAATACAGAAAGGCGGGTACTAAAAAGGGTTAATGCTTTCACATCAACCCTTTGTGGTTTTCTTATGTTGGTTCTACTTTCTGATACTAAGCAGGGTGCCAGACTTACACTTGAATGAATAATAATGGCGGCTCTCATTGAATTTGCCTAAGCCTTCGCCGTCACAGTAATCGATATTGATATCACGCATCACTTCTAATGTGTCTTCGCTGTTCAAAGCGAATTTAGAGCCATCAGAACAGACGATACGAACTCGTTCATCATGGCTTACAGAGTAAATATCGACTTCAGTATTACACAGCTCAAAAGAGGCTTCGCGAAAGTTGTCTTGCTGAGTATTTGAAGCGCAACCTGCGGTGAGTGCGGCTGCGATAACGGCTAAAAGTCCGAGTCTTTTCATTGTTAATCCTTCACTATCATCAAGTTGAGTGATGAGTTTTATATGCTAGTTTAGGTAGCCTATACAACAATACGCTTTGGTTCAAGGCGCGTTCGTTGACTCTAAGATATAAAAGTATAGGTGCATACAGATAATTTATAATGGGTTTGCTGCGTGTTTCCTTATTACGTATCACCAACAAAAAAAGACCAACACAGAGGTTGGTCTTTAAATAGGAAGATTTTTTAAACGACTATCGAAACTGTTTAGCTTCTGGAAGATACTCAAAACCAGCAGACGCGAGCTTAGCGATTAAGGCTGCTTTGTCGATTTCGTAGAAGTTGACCACTCGATCTAAATCACCGCCGAAGTCGTCACGAAGCTTCATGTTGACGATGCTCATCAACATCACTGGATCCATTTTTTCAAAGTTAGCGAGGTTCATATTAGTCCTCGAAATCTGAAATCAGTAAGTTAGCAGCGGCAAAGGCTGCACGTTCACGAGCTTCTTTAGGAAGAGACTCATCGGCAGCAAGGTCATTCAATGTTTTTACTGCGCAGGTGATCGCTTTAGGGATATAGCCTTGGTCGCCACTGCCAATTTGAGAATACAGTTCACGAACCAAATCACAACAATCGTATACTTTCATTTTTATACCTAACCAAATGATAACTGATCTCAATATACACATAGAGATAAGCAAAAACAAAGTGGATCTGATCAAGTTCAGAGTTAGTTTGTCCTTGCTCAATATCTCACTTGGTTAGCTCGCTGCTTAGGCCGTTCTTTACGGCTTCGTTTGGTACTTGCCGATTAGCCAGAGACTTGTTGTTCAAGTTGATAGGTGACTTCATCAGCAAGATTGAGCTGTTTCGCGAGCTCTTTCAGGTACGCCTTTTCCATGAAATTCTGTTCGTCGGCCACAATCAAAGAGGCTAAGTAGATCTCACTCGCCTGTTGAGGTGACGTTGCCAGTTGAGCGATTTCGCTTGGGTCGAGTGGCTTATGCAGTTCTTCAGAGACCAATTTAGTCAGTTGATAATCAGCGCCCATATTCTCGACGGCTTGCTCTATCTTAGCCATCTCTTCTTCATCAACATGGCCATCAGCTTTAGACGCGGCAATCATCGATCGTAGAATCAGCACGCTGTGGTTTGCATCATTTTCATCAAACTGAGCCTGTTCGGCGTTAGGTGTCTGGCCTTGTTTGGACTGGTAGTCGTTGTAGACTTTATAAGCCAAAGCGCCCAGTGCTGCTGCGCCGCCAATCCCAGCCGCTTTCTTACCCATTTTCTTAGTCTTCTTAGAGCCCATTAACGCACCTAACAGTCCTCCGCCAACTGCGCCTGCACCGAAGGCTCCGAGTGTACTTTTACTGCTACTCTTGCTATTGCTGCCTTGAGAAAGGCCACTTAAACTTGAAGACCCTTGTGAAAGTTTCTGAGTACCTTGTTTTACGAGATCTGATTTAAGTGCTTGGTTCAGTAAGCTTTTGATATCCATCGATACCTCCAATGGTGAGCATGTCCAAAAAGTTGATGACACCAATATACGGATTTAAAGATGAACAGGGGATTAACTTACGTTATTTACTCTACTGATAAATAGAAGGGAGTTTGAAGCGAAATGACAGGCACAAAAAAGGCCACCTAACGGCAGCCTTTCAATGTTTATCTAGTCAGTAATCGGATTACTAAGCTAGTTGAGCCTTAAGGTGCTCGATAACCGTGTCCATTGCGATAGCTTCTTTATCACCAGTACGACGGTTTTTGTATTCGAAGTTACCTTCGTCCATGCTGCGATCGCCGATAACGATAGTGTGAGGGATACCCACAAGCTCGATATCTTTAAACATAACACCAGGGCGCTCTTTACGGTCATCGAATAAAACTTCGATACCCATAGCTGTTAATTCAGCGTATAGCTTCTCAGCTGCTTCTTTAACGCGCTCAGATTTGTGCATGTTCATTGGTACGATAGCAACTTGGAACGGCGCTAGTGCGTCTGGCCAAGTGATACCGAATTTATCGTGGTTTTGCTCGATAGCAGATGCAACAACACGTGAAACACCGATACCGTAACAACCCATTTCTAGGATTACGCTCTTACCATCAGGACCAAGCACGTTACAGTTCATTGCTTTAGAGTAAGTATTACCTAGTTGGAAGATGTGACCAACTTCGATACCACGCTTAAGCTGAATAGTACCTTGACCACATGGGCTAAGGTCGCCTTCAACAACGTTACGTAGATCTTCAACTTGAGCAAGCTCAACGTCACGACCCCAGTTGATGCCGAAGTAGTGCTTACCATCTACGTTTGCACCAGCGCCAAAGTCGCTCATTACAGCAACAGAGCGGTCAACGATGAATGGTAGCTCTAGGCCAACAGGTCCAAGTGAACCAGGACCTGCACCAACAAGTGCGCGGATTTCTTCTTCAGAAGCCATCTCTAGCGGAGAAGCAACCTGTGGAAGGTTCTCTGCTTTCACTTCGTTCAGTTCGTGGTCACCACGGATGATTAGCGCGATGATATCAGCGTCTACTTCATCAGAAGCTTTAACGAATAGAGTCTTAACTGTCTTCTCGATTGCTAGACCGTGTTGCTCTACCAATTCTGCGATAGTTTTCGCATTTGGTGTATCAACCAGTTCCATCTCTTGAGTTGGTGCTGCTGCATCTTCAGTAGGAGCAAGTGCTTCTGCTTTTTCGATGTTTGCTGCGTAATCTGACTCAGTTGAGAATGCGATTAGGTCTTCGCCGCTTTCAGCAAGAACGTGGAACTCTTGAGAGCCGCTGCCGCCGATTGCGCCAGAGTCTGCCAATACTGGACGGTATTCAAGGCCCATACGGTCGAATGCTTTACAGTAAGCATCGTGCATCGCTTGGTAAGACTTTTCTAAGCCTTCTTTGTCGATATCAAAGCTGTACGCATCCATCATAGAGAATTCACGTGCACGCATTACGCCAAAACGAGGGCGGCGCTCATCACGGAATTTAGTCTGGATTTGGTACAGATTTAGAGGTAGCTGTTTGTAAGAGCTGATCTCGTTACGTACTAGACTCGTTACCACTTCTTCAGCTGTTGGGCTAAGAACAAATGGACGAGAGTGACGGTCTGTGAAACGAAGTAGCTCAGGCCCCATCTTTTCAGAACGGCCAGTCTCTTCCCAAAGCTCAAACGGTTGAACTACGGGCATCAAGATTTCAACGGCACCTGCATTATCGATCTCTTGGCGAACGATATTTTCGACTTTACGCAGTACACGTAGACCAGTAGGTAGCCAAGTATATAAACCTGAAGCTAGCTTACGGATCATACCTGCACGTAGCATCAGCTGGTGGCTGATAACTTCTGCGTCGTTTGGAGTCTCTTTCAGAGTAGAAAGAAGGTAGTTACTGGTACGCATTCTATGGTATCCGTTTCATCATTGATAAAAGAAAACTTGCTGTCGTTCGTAACCACAGCAAATCTGATATAGCCGCATATAATATCAGCCTATTTGGGATCTCAAAAGCGTTCAATGTCAGTTACATTGATGAAAAGCGTTTCAACCACGAATTTCACGTTAAGATTGAACAAATTTACCGCATATTCCTTGTTGTCAGGCTTACCTTTCTTATAGGCAGGGCGAGGATCTTGGCCTAATACTTCTTTGATCACCTGAATGATATGGCGCGCTTGTGGATGGCTTGCGAGCTTACTTTGCGCTTGCTGCGAAAAGTTAACGTCGAGCACTTCTGGTTCATCGGTGGCAAACCCTCCCAATGCATCCGGAATCGAATCTGAATAGGGGATATAAGGCTTGATGTCGATGATCGGTGTACCGTCTACTAAGTCGACGCTGCCGAGATCCAACCAAGTCTGTCCTTTCTCTTGAGACACACCTTTTAGTTCAACCGCAGACATGCCAATTCCATTTGGTCTGAATGTGGCACGTGACGCGAATACACCAATACGTTCATTCCCGCCAAGGCGAGGTGGCCTCACAGTTGGTTTCCAGCCTGCTTCAAGGTTCTTGTCGAACAGAAATAGTAACCAAACATGGCTAAATTGCTCTATATCACGAACAGACTCAAGGCAGTTTGCTGCATCAACCAATCTGACTCTTGAGGTGGATGTGGGTACCAACCTGGGCTGCCTTGGCACAGCGAACTTCTCTTTATAAGGAGACTCAATAAAGCCAACAGGTTCAATGGTGTACATAGTTGGGTGTTCTCTGATTACGATTAAGACGGAAAAATATCATAAAATCGCTTGTTTTTCTTTTGATAATAATTATCATTTGCAATGTTATAACATTGCAAAATTAGTTATTTAAGGGAAATACAATGAAACCGAATATCCATCCAGATTACCGTCCCGTGGTTTTTCATGACACCAGTGTCGATGAGTACTTCTTAATCGGCTCAACGCTAAAAACAGACCGTACTATCGAATGGGAAGACGGCAATACTTATCCTTACTTCACGATTGAGGTGTCGTCAAAGTCGCATCCTTTCTATACGGGTAAACAACGAGTGCTACATAAAGAGGGACGTGTTGCGAACTTCACTCGTCGTTTTGGTCAATTAGGTAAGGGAGCGAAATAGAATGAAAGTTGTGAAATCACTTAAAAGTGCGAAAAGTCGCCATCCTGATTGCCAGATAGTAAAGCGCAGAGGTCGTCATTATGTTATCTGCAAAACCAATCCGAGATTCAAAGCGGTTCAGAAATAGTCAGTCAAATTGATGTGACGCGAGTGTAAAAACGAGGGGAAAGTCAAACTTCATTCATTTGTCTGTTTTTCTTTTCCTTCGAGAGGAACTTAACCGGATATCGAGTGTGTATTTAACGTACGATGTATTTTGTTTTCAAGTAAATCAATGGGTTATATTGTGAGTTATATTTCTAGTGAATGCGTTGTTGTAAATTATAAATCTAGTTTTTGTGTTTAATATAGATTTATTTGCTAATTAATTGTTCAAATAGAGTTAAAAGTCGTTGTTTGTTACACACTTTGTAACATTTTGAATTTCTAATTGATATTTTTGTCGCGTACCCTTCGCTGGCAATTTGAACATCTTTGTCACAATTGCACAGGAATCACTACACAAGGAGGGAACAGATGAGTTCATCTGCTTCAATAAAAAACAACGCACCAAAAAAACCTATTTTTACCCGTTTTCTCGATGGTGTTGAATATTTGGGGAACCTATTACCCCACCCGATCACTCTTTTCGCAATCTTCTGTGTCGCTATTCTAGTTACTTCAGGTATAGCTGGATATTTTGATGTGTCTGTTATGGACCCTCGTCCAGAAGGTGCTCCAGGTCGTGCTGCTGACGGCATGATCTACGTTGTAAGCTTACTTAATGCTGAAGGCTTACAGCTCATTGTTACTAATCTAGTGACAAACTTTGTTGGCTTTGCGCCATTAGGTACCGTGCTTGTTGCAATGCTAGGTGTAGCGATTGCTGAGCACTCAGGTCTATTATCTGCGGCGATGCGTGGCATGGTAATGGGCGCATCTAAGCGCATGGTTACGGTAACCGTAGTTTTCGCAGGTATTATCTCTAACACGGCTTCAGAGCTTGGCTATGTAGTACTTATCCCGCTTGCAGCAATGCTTTTCCACTCTTTGGGTCGTCACCCATTAGCAGGTCTAGCGGCAGCATTTGCTGGTGTATCTGGTGGTTACTCTGCAAACCTTCTAATCGGTACGGTTGACCCGCTGCTTTCTGGTATTACTACAACAGCAGCACAAATGATTGACCCGACTTACAACGTTGGTCCTGAATCAAACTGGTACTTCATGTTTGTTTCTACTTTCTTCATCGCGATTACAGGTGCATTTGTAACTGAGAAGATTGTTGAACCAAAACTGGGTAAATACAACGACGAAGAAGCGTCTGAAGATTTATCAAATGATTCAATGGGCAAGCTAACAGACGTTGAGAAGAAAGGCCTTAAGTTTGCGGGTATCGCAGTGCTAGCGGTTTCAGCGCTTCTTGCTTGGACGATTGTTCCAGCTGATGGTGTTCTACGTTCAGCAGCAGGTACGGTTTCAGGTTCTCCATTCCTGAAAAGTATCGTAGCGTTCATCTTCGTATTCTTCGCAGTTCCTGGTTTTGTTTACGGTAAAGTTACCGGCACAATGAAAACAGACCGTGATGTAATCAATGCAATGTCTAAGTCTATGTCTTCAATGGGCATGTACATCGTACTTGTGTTCTTCGCTGCTCAGTTTGTTGCTTTCTTCAAGTGGACTAACTTCGGTCAAGTATTCGCAGTTGCAGGTGCTACTTTCCTACAGGATATCGGCCTAACGGGTCCAATGTTGTTCTTCGCATTCATCCTAATGTGTGGCTTCATTAACCTGATGATCGGTTCGGCTTCTGCTCAGTGGGCAGTAACAGCGCCAATCTTCGTTCCAATGCTAATGTTAGTAGGTTACGCACCTGAAACGATTCAAGCGGCTTACCGTATCGGTGATTCAACAACCAACATCATTACGCCAATGATGAGCTACTTTGGTCTTATCCTAGCTGTAGCGACGCGTTACATGAAGAACCTAGGTATCGGTACTCTGATTGCAACTATGCTTCCATACTCAATCGTATTCTTGGTTGGTTGGAGCTTAATGTTCTACGTTTGGGTATTCGTATTTGGCCTACCAGTAGGTCCAGGTGCTGCAACGTACTACACGCCTTAGTTGTAGAGTAGGGGAAACCTTCTTCTAATTGATATTAAAAAAACCTGCATTGTTTGCAGGTTTTTTGATTTTTTATGGAGAGATAGAACTAGGTTAAGCTCGGATGAGCCAGCTAGCGTTTGGCTAGAATTCTATCTAAGTGGTTGGCAAACTCACGACGGTCGGTTTGAGAAAGGGCACTTGGTCCACCCGTTTGGATGCCACTTGAGCGCATGGTATCCATAAAGTCACGAATGTTCAGACGCGCTTTAATGGTCTCTTTGGTGTAAAGCTCACCGCGAGAGCTGAGTGCTTGCCCACCTTTAGTGATCACTTCGTCAGCCAGAGGGATATCGGATGTAATCACAAGATCGCCGGGTTCAGTGCGCTTTACGATTTCATCATCAGCAATATCAAACCCGCTTGGCACTTGAATTGAGTGAATGTTATTGCGTTTAGGAACGGGAACCAGATGGTTTGCCACAAAGGTACATTCAACCCCTGTGCGCTCAGCTGCGCGTACGATTGTTTCTCGGATAACCTTTGGACAAGCGTCCGCATCAACCCATATCTTCATAGTGTTCTATTTCTCTGTTAGCTTATTTATCGGTCAACTTATTGCTCAGTTGCCTTATTGATCAGTTAGTTTAGCTTCAAGCATGGCAACGCGAGCAGTGAGTTCAAGGATTTGCTTTTCCAGTTGGCTAACACGATCAAGTGCTGGCTCTTCTTGTGTCGCGACTTCAACTTTAGGAACACGATTTGCGCTTTTCCAGCTCTTGATGGTCGTGATTAAAGCGGGCATCGGAACGGATGTGCTCATACGAGCCTTAACTAAAGCAACTGTCGGCTCTTTCCCTTGCGCTTGCAGTCCTTCAAGCACTGATTTCAACTCTTCAGAAACATCTTTTGTCAGCATGTTGATCTCCATTTTTAATCTTTAGTCATTTTACTCGCTCTGGTGAATGATAGCGAATCATAAAACCGCCCATGGCTTGTGAGAGATCTCTTACAAAGGTTGTGAGATAACACGAATACATCGCTAGAGAGATTGATGTGCACATGGTTAAGGTGTTGAATTTTAATTGTTTTATATAATTAACAACTTTCTTGAATTCAAAATGTGATGCAAATCTATTGTCCGAAATCCTAAATCGCGTAAATTAAACCTTGTCGGAAGGATTCTGACACGGAACAGGAAAGCACCAAGGATTTGGTTATCTTCAGGATGAAGATTTGGTTACTTAGGATTGAGTGATCAAGCATGGAGCGTAAGGACATTGTAGGGATACAGTCAGTTAACAGGAAGTTAGCTGCAACGGAATGACAATGGACACCTTTAGGATTAAAGGGTTGGATTAGCATCAGGACGATGTAAAGGACACCGCTCACGGAACAAGTGATGTGCGCTAACTAGGATTGTTAGCTTTCAGGATGATTGGACACCGCTAGGACGGCGAAGTAAAGGAAAGAGCTGAAGGATTACAGCCACTATTATGGATGATGCATGGAGCATTAATTAGTAGCCGGACTGCTGCGAGTAAGACCCTAGCCCTGACACTTCGGTGTCGGGGCTTTTCTTTTCCTAAGGCTTTTTCTCTATCTAGGGGCTCTCTTTAATTCAGGAGCTTTTATCTAAGCACGCGACATCTGCTTTTCTGCTAATGGTCAACACAAGGAGTGTTTTATGACGATAGCAACCTCAAGAACGCTGTTGGTACCTTATACCGAGCAGTTAGAACATGACTTTATCAAGTTGAATTGCTGCCCCATCAATCGTGCTGAAATGAACGGGCCGCATTCTATTGCCTCTGCAAAACACCTATTTCAAGAAATACTGAACGACAACGTTGGTTTTTGCCGAGCCATTATCCACAACCAAACCCGCGAATACCTCGGGCATTTGTTTGTTTCGTCTGAAGAAGGGAAGCATGAACTGGGATTTATTCTGGACAAGGAGTTTTGGAATCAAGGCCTTGCTAGTGAAGTGCTAAAACCTTTCTTTAGTTTGGTTTGTTTTGAAGAACACCTAACGAATGTTGTCGCGACCGTTAATGTTGGTCATAACCCATCAATTAAGTTACTTGAAAAGTTAGGCTTTGCATTTAAAGAGACCAAACAAGATCAGTTTGGCCCTTATCATGAATATAGTTATACCGCGTATTGCGACGTTACATTCTATGAGGCTGTAGCTCAAACCGCATAGAACGGAAGCCCACCATGGTCAGTTTCCCTTGGTACAGGTCATCACCTAACGCTGAAAACTCAAATTGATACACGGTGTGCCAGCGCCAAATGGTGGTGAGCTCATGGCGCATCTTAAGTTTATGACCACTAAAGGCAACACTTAATAGCTGTAAGTCGAGCTCTTTACATTTTCTCGCAATGGCAGCTTTCGCAAGCTCGGATTGCCTGCGCTGTTGCCAAAACAGAAAGCAAAAGAAGCACAGCATCAAAATAGCCAATAAGTTATCTATCATTTAATCCATACTTCCTTTTATCTCTCTATTCCGTTCGTGATTTGAGCTTTTTGTTATGAGCTACTGAGCTGTTCTGTCTGGTATCTATTGCGACTTAGCCGCTTGTTGTAATTCTACAAGTGCATTGGCGAGTTCTGGTGATGGGTTCGAGTTCAATAATGGTAAAAATACCATTCTCAGTGTCGGAATCATCACTAAATCTGCAAATAACTGATTGAACAAGTTTTGGTTGCCCGTTTGTGCGAGACGCAGCAAGAACTGCTCAGCAATCGCAGGATCTTGCAGTGCGTGCCAGCTGCGACCAGCCAAACCAATCAATACTTCTTGGTGGCTTAAGCGCGGGCTAGCCAGAACTTGGTTAATTACGGCGTTGGTTGTGCTTTGCTCTGCGCCAGAAAGGGCACGTACCAGTGCTGACAGTAAGAACAGATCTGGCTCTTGACTGTTAATCTCATTCTCTGCCATTTCTTGTAAGCGTTGAGCGAGCTTGTCATTGATTTGCGTATGCTCAAGCGCCCCGAGAGTCGCGTATAGAGGTTCTGAAGGCAGCTTATTCAATGCTTTGCGAATCGCGACACCATTTTGTTGGCTGCCTAAACGAGCACACATATCAGTGATGCCTTGTAGGCCAACGGTTTTCCAGTTGTCCCAGCCTAGATCGCCTGTGAAGTAGTGTTGAGCGTGTTCGTAGTATTGGCTCGTTGCAAGGTCTAAACCTGCTCTTACTTGGCTATGGAACACGGCCATTTTGTCTTCTGAAGGCTTGAAGGTATATGGGTTGTTTGACAGCTTTTGTTGTTGCTCTTCGCTGATCTCACCGTTCAAACGTGTGCCCATCGCTTCGATAACAAACTTAAGGAAATTGCCGACATCACCTTGATGTAATAGGCCTCTTTCGTCCAGTTTGAATTTTAGGAACCAGATCCAAGGCTGCTTGTGTTCGTTCCAGTAGCTAATCGCTAAGTGAGCTTGTTTTTGAAGTGGAAACGGGTATGGCTGTTTCCCCTGCTCAACATCAGAGAATAGGGTGTTGTCGATCTTCTGGATACGGCGACCTAGGTCGTAGATATCGTATTGGCAACCGCTATTCTTTAGCAACTGAGTGAGCGTGTGAATCGTTTCCATAGTAATAAAGCTCCTAACTTTCTTTCCTAAATAGATGGTACTCTATGCCCCAATTTCAAGGTCACTAGATAAATAACTTGGTGAAAAATGACAGCAGCCACAAAGTTACCTCTTTTACTTCAACAATTAGAACAACAAATGCGCCAATGTTCTCTATGGAGTGTTCTTCCGCCTTCGGATGAAGCTCTGGCGAGCGTTGAACCTTTCGGGATTGATTCGTTACAACCGGAAGAGTGGTTGCAGTGGATCTTTATCGTTAAGATCAACGCAATGATGGATGCCCAAATGAGCCTACCGAAAGGCTTTGCTATCCATCCTTATTTTGGTGAAGTGTGGAAAAATGAGGCAGACAAAGTCGGACTGCTAGTGACAATTCAGAGCATTGATGAGGTATGTGCGTAATGTTAGAGATCATTTATCAAGATGAGTACTTTGTCGCGGTGAATAAGCCCGCTGGCATGCTAGTGCATCGTTCATGGTTGGATAAACACGAAACGCAATTTGTTATGCAGACATTGCGCGATCAAATTGGTCAGCATGTATTTCCATTACACCGCTTAGACAGACCGACATCGGGTGTGTTGGTGTTTGCGTTGTCGAGTGAGGTTGCTTCACAGGTGATGCCAATGTTCGCTAATCATGAGATGCAAAAAACCTATCATGCGATTGTCCGTGGTTGGATAGAAGAGGGCGATACGCTCGATTATGCACTTAAGGTTGAGCTGGATAAGATCGCAGATAAGTTCGCGAAAGAAGACAAAGAAGCGCAAGAGGCAGTGACAGTCTATGAACCGCTAGCAAAAGTAGAAGTGCCATATTCAACAGGACGCTTTCCTACGAGCCGCTACTGCTTGGTTGAGATGATGCCAAAGACAGGTCGCAAACATCAGCTGCGTCGTCACATGGCTCATCTAAGACATCCGATTGTCGGTGATACTTCACATGGTGATGGTAAGCACAATCGACTGTTCCGTGATGATTTAGATTCGCATCGTTTGTTGTTGCACGCTTCTGAGCTTCGCTTTATCCATCCTTTCACAAAAGAAGAGTTGGTGATGAAGGCCAACCTTGATGAAACTTGGCTAAGGTTGTTTGAAACCTTTGAGTGGGATACTAACTTAATCGATGCTCAAACTTGCTTGTCTAAGTAAGTCTCGCGTGTTTAGGCAATCTCCAGTCTAAGTGAATAGAGAAAATAGAATAAAAAACAAAGGGCTGATAGTGATATCAGCCCTTTTTGTATCTGTATAACCTTAACGGCATAACTAATGTTGGTTAGTTAACAGTAATAGTTAGTCGCGGGATCATTTTAGCTTTTCTAGATCAGCTTCGATCTCAGCGATCTTGCTTGATACCACTTTCTCTAGATGGCGTAAGTCGGTAAGGATCTTCTGCTTCACATCCACCTCAGCCGTTGGCGTCGGTTTGGTGATTTTGTTGAGTTCATCAATCACAAGAGTGAGGTTGCGGTTAATCTCTGTCACTTCTTTGTATTGATTATTGCCACCGCTAACAAGCACACTTTTTACTTGTCGTGGGTACTTAAATTTAACGCTTTTCGCGAACAGTTCCCCTTTCTGCTTACGAAAGTAAATCTTCAGGATATCTTTGTGCGCTTCTTGGCGAAGGGAGTAACGTTCAATCTGTTTAGGTTCGTGGATACCTAAGCCAGTGAGGTTTGGATACATAAGCGACCTCTAGGTTATGAATGTAATACTTTTATGTAATTGACTTGATCAATGTAGCAGCCTAACGACGAGCTAGATAGTTGATATCTGTGAATTGATTGTAAGTTGTGGGCAAGATCGCTCTCTATCTTTGCCCACACTTATTTGGTTATTAAACCTGTTTTTAGACTGAATTCGCTTTCTAAGGTGCGAGTTCAGAAACGTGCTCGGTTAATCGTTCTCTTAGTGCCTGTTCTTGTTCTTCAGACAGCCTTCCTCCCGCTTCACTGGTCAGAATAAACAGATCCTCTGCTCGCTCACCTATGGTGGTGATTTTGGCACCGTGCAAGTTGATGTCTAGCTCCGCAAAGGTTGCACCGACTTGAGCCAATAACCCCGGCGTATCAAGAGCTCTTAACTCCATCAAGGTACGTTTCTTGCTCTTGGTTGGTAGGAACTCAACTAAGGTTTTGACCTTAAAGTGTTGCAAGTTACGTGGCGTGCGACGCGTCTTAATCTTAGTTGGGCGGCCATCAGCCAATACATGAGTCAGATGTTTAGCAACGGCTTTGTGTCTTGCTTCATCAATCGCTTCGCCGTGCTGGTCTAGTACGATAAAGGTATCCAAAACATGACCATCTTTGCTAACCATGACCTGCGCGTCATGAACGTTAAAGTTGCGTCTGTCGAGTTCGGCAACCACGGTCGCAAACAGTGCTGCTTGGTCTTTACAATAAACGAACACTTCTGTGCCACCACGCGTCGCTTTCTTACTGATCAGCACTAACGGTTGGCTTGGGTCTTCTAGGCGAAGTAAGTGCTCACAGTGCCAAGCGATTTGTTTATGTGTGTGACGCAAGAAATAATCGGCCTTAAAGCGTTGCCACAACACTTCAATCTCACGAGCGGTGAAGCCTTCTTTACGCAGCAGTGCTGATGCCATTTGTTGGTTGTGACGAATACGGTCTCTGACATCGACAGGGTTTTCCAAGCCGCGGCGCAGTGCTCGCTGCGTTGAGTGGAACAGCTCAGCTAACAGGGTTCGTTTCCAACTGTTCCATAGCTCAGGGTTAGTCGCACAGATATCGGCAACGGTTAAACAAACCAGTAGCTCGAGTGATTCTTCATCACGCACTTTTTTGGCGAATTCGGTGATCACATCTGGGTCGTAGATATCACGACGTTGAGCCGTTACTGACATCAATAGGTGATTTTGTACCAACCACGCGACTTGTTTGGCTTCAGGCTTCGATAGCCCGTGTTCAATACAGAAAGAGTAAGCCTCAACCGCACCTATCTCAGAGTGGTCTCCGCCGCGGCCTTTGCCGATGTCATGGAAGATAGCGGCAAGGATCAGCAACTCTTTCTTCTGTACTCGAGGATAGACTTCACAGCAGATAGGGTGCTTATCGTGGTTTTCGATTTGACCAAAGCGGTTGATGTGCTTGAGCAGGCGGATACTGTGCTCATCCACGGTGTAAACATGGAATAAGTCAAACTGCATCTGACCAACGATCTGGCTCCACTGCGGTAAGTACGCAGAGAGCACGCCCAATTTGTGCATTAAGCTAAAGGCTTTGTGCAGGGCATTAGGGTGGCGAACTAGATCCATGAACTTGTCACGAGCTTCAGGAATGGTATGCAGGAATCGGTTCAATCGACGGCGTGCCGTACGCAGTTGTCGCAATGTTGGTGGACTTACCCCTTCGATAGTCGAGTCATTGGCGATATGGATGAACATATCGAGAATGGTTTCTGGTCTTGCTTGGAATAGGGCAGGCTTGCGCGCTTCGATCAACGAACCTCGACGTTGGAAATCACTATCGAGAATTTCAGCATCTTGGGTTTGACCGCCATTGATGATCGCTTGATCGAACAGCTTAAGCAGCATCTTATTCAGTTCAGCAACACGACGAAGAGTTCGGTAGAACTCTTTCATCATCATCTCAACACCACGGTTTCCTTCACCCGTATAACCCAGATGTTCAGCGACTTGAGCTTGATGCGCGAACGTTAAACGGTTGTCGTAACGGCGCAGTTCAATATGCAATGCAAAGCGAACACGCCATAAAAAATCTTGGCACTCAACGAGCTCACGATATTCAGCATCGGTCAGAAAGCCGTATTTGCTCATCTCTAACAAAGAGGTCGCGCCGAAGTGGCGACGCGCAACCCAGCTCAGGGTATGGATGTCTCTGAGCCCTCCCGGAGTCGATTTGATGTCCGGTTCTAAATTATAGGTGGTGTCGTGGTAGCGAGCATGACGCTCTCTCTGTTCTTGAATCTTGGCTTTGTAAAACGTCTCACTTGGCCAAAATGAATCGGAATGAATCTTCAGTTTTAGTTCTTGGAAAGTGTCTTCACTACCACATAACAATCGCGACTCTTGTAGGTTGGTCGCGACGGTTAAATCATCGGTGCCGATATCGAGACACTCAGTAATAGTTCGCACAGCATGGCCAACTTCGAGCTTTAAATCCCAAAGTAGAGTAATGAATTGACTGACCTTTTCACCAAGAGCTGGTGGTAGTGTTTTTTGCGAGACAATGAGAATATCAATGTCAGACAAAGGATGCAGTTCGCCACGACCATAACCACCCACTGCGACAAGTGAAATATGAGGCAGTTTGTTGAATCCGAAATTTTCCCACAAACGATTGAGAAGTAAATCCATGTATTCGGAGCGGAGTAGAACCAAATCGGTGACGGGATGGTGGTTCAGAAATTCATTTTTTTGATACTGCGTGAAGATCTCGAGCTGATTTTTTAATTCGCAGATTTCAATTTGTTCGTCATTGAACGTAAGAGGGCATTGATAAGGCATAGTCTGCTATCCGTGCAAGCAAATGAGAATAGTAAACAATTTAACAGAAGCTGATGGAAAATCGAAATTGAGTGGATAAAAAATATCCTCGACAATGCGAGGATATTTTTAAAAGGCTGATGCGCTCAGTTCGGTGAACTAAGCGTTCTTCATGATACGTGGGATTGTATCATCGCTGCGCAGTGTTAGTACTTCACAACCAGTATCAGTTACAACCAGAGTGTGCTCCCATTGAGCCGAGTTCTTGCTGTCTGCTGTGTATACTGTCCAGCTATCTTCGTCATCAAGACGACAGCCAAACTTACCCGCGTTGATCATTGGCTCGATAGTGAAGCACATGCCTGCTTTTAGCACGGTGCGATCGCTGTTCTTGTAGTGAACTACTTGTGGATCTTCGTGGAATTCAGAACCAATGCCGTGACCACAGTAATCTTTAACAATAGAGAACTTAGCGCGTGGGTTGTTCTTGTTGTTTGTTTTGATGTACTTCTCGATAGCAGTACCGATTTGACCAAGTTGAACACCTGGCTTAACTTGGCGCATGCCTTCGTAAAGTGCTTCTTGAGCAACCATGCACAGACGCTTGTTTGCAGGTGAAACCTCACCCACTAGGAACATCTTAGAGGTGTCACCGTGGTAGCCTTGAGGGCGAGTACTAAGATCGGCATTTGCGTCATCAGGGATGATAACTGTGATATCAACGTTCAGAATGTCGCCATCTTTGAGTACCGCAGGTTTGAATTGACCTGTGCTACCCGTCTCGTCTTGTGACGCGGGAATGCCGTGACACACAATATGATTGATAGACGTACAGATAGACTTAGGGAAACCGTGGTAATCGAGTGGCGCAGAGTATGCACCTCTTTCTAGAGCGTACTCATGACAAAGCGTATTGAGCTCTTCCGTCGTGGTACCCACTTGGATGTGAGGTTCGATCATCTCAATAATGTCAGCGGCCAGCTTGCCGGCGACGCGCATTTTTTCAATTTCTTCAGCAGTTTTAATTTTTACAGCCATTGCATATCTCTTAATTTGGTAGCACCTAAGTGTGCATATTGGGGCTATTCTATCAGTGCAGCAATTTAGCGCAACATTACCATGTCCGTACAATACTGGAGGATACTGTTAACGTGATTAAATAATGTTCGGTTAACAGATGCAGAACCTGCTTGATATAGACACTATTTTATAGAGAAAATTTACCTTTAGAGATCAGTATAGCAGTCGCCATTTTTAGAATTTTTTCTAGCCATAGATAGACAAAATATGGTATAAAGCGCGCCGGACATCAGGACTGTTTTCTCCAATTGGCGAAACAAGCTTTATGTCCACTAACTTATTTCTTTAAATCACACACATTCCGACACATGTTCCGGGGTGCCTCAACAACACAGATAACGGCTGAAAAGTGGTTAGTTGTTAGGGGTCGGATTCATGGGGGATGTGGAGGCCTAACCCCATAGAGGATTTTAAAATGGCAACTGTATCAATGCGCGATATGCTTAAAGCTGGTGTTCACTTCGGTCACCAAACTCGTTACTGGAACCCAAAAATGAAGCCATTCATCTTTGGTGCTCGTAACAAAGTACATATCATCAACCTAGAAAAAACTGTACCAATGTTCAACGAAGCTCTAGCAGAAATCGCTAAAGTTGGTGAGAAGAAAGGTAAAGTTCTTTTCGTTGGTACTAAGCGCGCTGCATCTGAAGCTGTTAAAGAAGCTGCTGTAAACAGCAACCAGTTCTACGTTAACAACCGCTGGTTAGGCGGTATGCTAACGAACTACAAAACTGTTCGTCAGTCTATCAAGCGTCTGAAAGAACTTGAAGCGCAAGCTCAAGACGGTACTTTCGACAAGCTAACTAAGAAAGAAGCTCTAATGCGTACTCGTGAAATGGAGAAGCTAGAGAAGTCTCTTGGTGGTATCAAGAACATGGGCGGCCTACCAGACGCTCTATTCGTAATCGATGCTGATCACGAACACATCGCAGTTAAAGAAGCAAACAACCTAGGTATCCCAGTTTACGCTGTAGTTGATACTAACTCTAACCCAGACGGCGTTGACTTCGTTATCCCAGGTAACGACGATGCAATCCGTGCAGTACAGCTTTACCTAAACGCTGCTGCAGACGCGGTTAAAGAAGGTCGTAACAAAGACGTTGCTGCTGTAGCTGCTGAAAAAGATGGTTTTGTAGAAGCTGAATAATAGCGGCTCTGAATCACGCTTGGCTTAGCTAATATAGATTTTGAAATCTTTATTAAATGTAAGCTAAGTTATAGTTAGATCGGGGGCCTCGTTTTGGCCCCTGATTTTTACCTTATTTTCGAATCAACCGAGGAATAGAGAATGGCAACTGTAACTGCTGCTCTAGTTAAAGAACTTCGCGAGCGCACTGGCGCTGGCATGATGGAATGTAAGAAAGCGCTTGTAGAAGCAAACGCTGACATCGAACTAGCAATTGAAAACATGCGTAAATCTGGCGCAGCGAAAGCAGCTAAGAAAGCTGGTAACGTTGCTGCTGAAGGCGCAATCATCATCAAAGAAGAGAACGGTGTAGCTGTTCTTCTTGAAGTTAACTGCCAAACTGACTTCGTAGCAAAAGATGCTAGCTTCACTGCGTTTGCAGAAGAAGTTGCAGCTGCAGCAGTAGCTTCTAAAGCTTCTGTAGAAGAGCTACAAGCACAGTTCGAAGAAACTCGCGTTGCTCTAGTTGCTAAAATCGGCGAAAACATCAACATCCGTCGCGTAGCTTACGTTGAAGGTGCTGCACTAGCTTCTTACCGTCACGGTGAGAAAATCGGTGTTGTTGTAGCTGGTGAAGGCGAAGCTGAAACTCTTAAGCACGTTGCTATGCACGTTGCTGCTTCTCGTCCTGAGTTTGTTAACCCAGAAGACGTACCAGCAGACGTAGTTGCTAAAGAGAAAGAAGTTCAAGTTGAAATCGCTATGAACGAAGGCAAGCCTCAAGAGATCGCTGAGAAAATGGTTATCGGCCGTATGAAGAAATTCACGGGCGAAATCTCTCTAACTGGTCAAGCTTTCATCATGGAACCTAAGAAAACTGTTGGCGAAATCCTTAAAGAAAAAGGCGCTGCAGTATCTAACTTCGTACGTCTAGAAGTTGGTGAAGGTATCGAGAAAGCTGCTGAAATGAGCTTCGCTGACGAAGTTGCAGCGGTACAAAAAGGTTAATCCTTAGCGTATTGTTTGAAAAAAGACCGTGGCAAATGCTGCGGTCTTTTTATGAATAGTGAACTATTTTTGAAGGCAACGTTAGTGGTTATGAATGCAAACTGACTTACTCAGTTTTTATCCATGACTGTTAATCATCAACTCTTTGGAAGGTAAACTCCATGACTACGAACCCTAAACCAGTGTATCAACGTATTCTGTTAAAACTTAGCGGTGAAGCGCTACAAGGCGAAGAAGGTTTTGGTATTGACCCAACGATCCTTGATCGTATGGCTCAAGAAGTAAAAGAATTGGTTGAACTAGGCGTTCAAGTTGGTGTTGTTATCGGTGGCGGTAACTTGTTCCGTGGTGCTGGTCTTGCTGAAGCTGGCATGAACCGCGTTGTTGGTGACCACATGGGTATGCTTGCAACGGTAATGAACGGCCTTGCAATGCGTGACGCTCTTCACCGTGCTTACGTAAACGCACGTGTAATGTCTGCAATCCCTCTTAAAGGTGTGTGTGACGACTACAACTGGGCAGATGCAATCAGCCAACTACGTCAAGGTCGCGTTGTGATCTTCTCTGCTGGTACGGGTAACCCATTCTTCACTACGGATTCTGCTGCATGTCTACGTGGTATCGAAATCGAAGCTGACGTAGTTCTAAAAGCGACAAAAGTAGATGGTGTATTTACTTCTGACCCTGTAGCAAACCCAGACGCAGAGTTGTATGATACGTTGTCTTACAACACGGTTCTTGATAAAGAACTTAAAGTAATGGACTTGGCTGCATTTACGCTAGCACGTGATCACAAAATGCCAATCCGTGTATTTAACATGAATAAACCAGGCGCACTACGTCGCGTGGTTATGGGTGAAACTGAAGGTACATTAATCAGCGACGCTGACTAATTTTTCGGGCTTACTGAGGTGTTGTACCTTGGTAAGCTTATCCTTATCACTCCAAATAAAAAGCTTTCTTGAAGAAAGAACATAATCAAGGTGAAATTGTGATTAACGAAATCAAAAAAGACGCTCAAGAGCGCATGGTAAAAAGTGTTGATGCACTAAAAAACAGCCTGCAAAAGATTCGTACAGGCCGTGCTCACCCGAGCCTACTTTCTGGTCTTACTGTTGAGTACTACGGTGCTCCAACGCCTTTGACTCAAGTAGCTAACGTTATCGCTGAAGATGCACGTACACTAGCTATTACAGTGTTTGATAAAACACTGACTCCTCTAGTTGAAAAAGCAATCCTGACATCTGACCTAGGCCTAAACCCTATGTCTGCTGGTACGGTTATCCGTGTTCCACTTCCACCGCTAACGGAAGAGCGTCGTAAAGACCTAGTTAAAATCGTTCGTGGCGAAGCTGAAGGTGGCCGTGTTGCTATCCGTAACATCCGTCGTGACGCGAATGGCGATCTAAAAGCACTTCTTAAAGATAAAGAAATCTCTGAAGATGAAGATCGTAAAGCACAAGACGAAATTCAAAAGCTAACTGACGCTGCGGTTAAGAACGTAGACGAAGTTCTAGCTGTTAAAGAAAAAGAGTTGATGGAAGTTTAATTTTCCATATTCTTTTCTTTCCGGAAAAACGCTGTACTCACGGTGCAGCGTTTTTTTATGCTACTCTGTTCGACTATTAGAATTTGATTCACTCTTTTATGCATAATTCTCAAGCGTTCACAGACTCTCTTCCTAAACACATTGCTATCATTATGGATGGTAATGGTCGCTGGGCAAAAGCTCAGGGCAAGCCTCGCGTCTTTGGCCATAAAAACGGTGTTCAAGCCGTTCGTAAAACTATCTCTTCTGCAGCCAGACTTGGCATTAAAGCCGTTACTCTTTTTGCATTTAGTAGCGAAAACTGGCGTCGTCCTGAAGAAGAAGTCGGTATCTTGATGGAACTGTTTATTTCAGTGCTGTCGAGTGAAGTTAAAAAGCTTCATAAAAATAATCTACAACTTCGTGTTATTGGTGATAAAAGTCGTTTCAATGATCGACTACAAAAGAAGATAGAAGAAGCGGAAGCTTTGACTAGCACCAATACGGGTATGGTTATTAATATTGCAGCTAACTACGGCGGTAAGTGGGATATTCAGCAAGCAATGACCTCTATTGCTCAACAGGTAAAGTCTGGTGATATTAATGTAGATGACATTGATGAAGCTATGATTACACAGCACCTGACAATGGCAGATATTCCTGAAGTCGATCTACTTATCCGTACCAGTGGCGAATGCCGCATTAGTAATTTTATGCTTTGGCAGTTGGCTTACGCCGAAATGTATTTCACTGAACAATTCTGGCCAGACTTTAATGAAGACAGCTTAGTAGAAGCTGTGACTTGGTTTGTTAACCGTGAGCGTCGTTTTGGATGCACCGGTGAGCAAATTAAAGCTCTGATGGACAGTTAATAAGGATTTTTTGGTTTGAAACAACGAATTATTACGGCGTTGATTTTAGCTCCCCTAGTTATTCTAGGTATTTTCGAGTTATCACTTCCTACATTTATTCTTTCACTAGCGGTAATCTCGCTATTGGGTTTTTGGGAGTGGACTCAGTTTGTTGAAAGCAAATCACGTTATGTAGCGTTGATTCCAACGGTTGTGGTAAGTGCTGCAAGTTTTGCTTTTATCCCTTTTGATGCATTTAGCCTTAATAACTTGTCTACTGCTCACTACGCCATTCTAACGATTGGCTCGATTTGGTGGGTAATCGCGAGTGGCATGGCGGTGACTTATCCTAAGTCTATGCCTGCATGGAAAGACTCTTCTCTTCTTCGTCACGCCTTTGGTGTGCTGACTCTGCTGCCATTCTTCTGGAGTGTGGTTATCCTGCGTGCTAACGGTATCGATGCTGATCCTTACCACGGTGCTAAACTGGTGATGTTTGTTTGCTTGCTTGTTTGGGCTGCAGATAGCGGCGCATACTTTTCAGGAAAGAGTTTTGGTAAGCGTAAAATGGCACCAGCGGTAAGCCCTAATAAGACGATTGAAGGTCTTATCGGTGGCATTATTACTGCGGTGATCGTGGCTTGGATCTTTGCTGACTTGTTTGACATCCAATTCACAAGCCCACTTCACATGATTGTTATTACCCTTGTGACCGTTGTTATTTCTGTTCTAGGTGACCTTGTTGAAAGCATGTTTAAGCGTGTTTCTGGGGTGAAAGACAGCAGTAATCTGATTCCTGGTCATGGTGGTATACTAGATAGAATAGATAGCTTAACGGCTGCATTCCCTGTCTTTGCTCTGCTTTATTTAGCATTCTAATAAAAAAGGGCAGTGATTCTGCCCTTTATTACATTTCTACGGTCATATGTGATGCGAAATCTAACTATCCTTGGCGCTACCGGCTCAATTGGTGCAAGTACACTAAAAGTCGTTGAGCAAAACCCAGATCTCTATTCAGTGGTTGCACTGGCTGCAGGCTCGAATGTTGAAAAGATGCTGGCGTTAGTTGAAAAGTGGCAACCAAGCTATGTTGCTATGGCTTGCTCTGATGCAGCGTCTCAACTGACTGAAGTGTTGTCCGTGAGTTACCCTAACGTAAAAGTACTTTCAGGCACTGAAGGCATGTGTCAGGTTGCTTCTCTAGAGGAAGTGGACACGGTAATGGCCGCGATTGTTGGTGCCGCTGGTTTACTTCCTACTATGTCTGCGGTTAAAGCGGGCAAGCGTATCTTGCTTGCAAACAAAGAAGCTTTGGTGATGTCTGGGCAGTTGTTTATCGACGCCGTGGAAAAATACGGTGCAGAGCTGCTTCCTGTCGATAGCGAGCATAATGCTATTTTCCAATGCCTTCCGCAGAACGTACAAACTAACCTAGGCCGCTGTAACCTTGAAGAAAACGGCATTAACCATATTCTTCTGACTGGTTCTGGTGGTCCTTTCCGTTATACCGATGTGGCTGAACTCGAATCAGTGAATCCTGAACGCGCAATTGCACACCCTAACTGGTCTATGGGGCCTAAGATCTCTGTCGATTCTGCGACTATGATGAATAAAGGGCTAGAGTACATTGAAGCGAAATGGCTATTTAATGCTTCTCAGGAGCAGTTAAAGGTCATCATTCACCCGCAGTCTGTAATTCACTCGATGGTTCAGTACAAGGATGGCTCTGTGCTTGCTCAAATGGGCGAACCAGATATGGCAACGCCAATCGCTTTGACGATGTCTTACCCTAATCGTACCGAGGCGGGTGTTAAGCCTTTAGACTTTACTAAAGTGGGTGAGCTTACCTTCTTAGAACCAGATTTCAGTCGTTACCCGTGTTTGAGGTTAGCGATTGAAGCGTGCTACTTAGGTCAGCATGCGACAACAGCCATTAATGCAGCAAACGAGATCGCGGTCGATGCTTTCTTGAACAATCAGGTGAAGTTTACCGATATTGCTGTCATTAACGAACACGTTATGAGCAAAGTATGTGAACAACATAACTCTGAGGGTTTAGATAGCTTGGAAAGCCTTCTCGAGCTCGATAATATGTCTCGTCAAATAGCCATTCAATTTATTAAAGAGCAGCTAGCATGAGTGGAATTCTGTGGAACTTCGCATCTTTTATCGTAGCGCTTGGCATTCTGGTTGCTGTTCATGAGTTTGGACACTTCTGGGTCGCTCGTCGTTGTGGTGTGAAAGTTGAAAAATTCTCGATTGGTTTTGGTAAATCAATCTGGAGTAAAGTTGGCCGTGATGGTACTGAATACAGCTTGTCAGTGATTCCACTGGGCGGCTACGTTAAGATGCTCGATGGTCGTGTTGACGATCTTTCTGAAGATCAACAGCAATACGCTTTCGACAAGAAGCCGCTTTGGAAACGAACGGCGATTGTGGGTGCAGGCCCTGCATTCAACTTTATCTTTGCGGTGTTCGCGTATTGGTTAGTATTTTTGATTGGCGTACCCGCGGTTAAGCCCGTGATTGGTGAAGTCACTCCACAATCTATTGCTGCACAAGCCGGAATTGAAACTGGAATGGAACTTAAATCTATTTCAGGAATCAAAACCGCAGATTGGGAATCAGTCAATATGGGGTTGATATCGCACATTGGTGATCAATCCATGACAGTGACGGTTGCTTCTCAAGACGACATCGGCTTTGAGCAACAAATGACATTGGATATTTCAGACTGGTCGTTCAACCCAGAAACTGAATCTGCAATGACAACGCTGGGCTTTAGACCGTATTCTCCAGAGATATCGACCGTACTGGCTCAAATCATTGATGATGGCGCTGCATACGATGCAGGTCTTGAAGCTGGCGATAAAATTGTTGAGATTAACGGGCAACCTATTGAACAGTGGCAGTCGGTTGTTGAGTTAATTCGTGCTAATCCAATGACATCATTGGACTTGGTCGTATTGCGAAATGGTGCCGAGCAGTCATTGGTTATGACACCAAAAAGTCGAGAGCTTTCTGATGGTTCGACAATCGGCTATGCAGGTATTGCTCCGGAAGTCGCAGAATGGCCAGAAGATTATCGCTTTGAGTTACAATTTGGTGTAATTGAGTCTGTAGGAAAAGCATTTGATAAAACAGGTCAAATCATTGGATTGACACTGACAATGCTTAAGAAGCTCATCGTTGGTGATGTTGGCTTAAACAACTTGAGTGGCCCTATTTCAATCGCTAAAGGTGCAGGTACAACCGCCGATTACGGTTTGGTTTACTTCTTAGGCTTTTTGGCTCTGATTAGTGTTAACTTGGGGATTATTAATTTGGTTCCGCTGCCTATGCTTGATGGCGGACATTTGCTCTTTTTCGCTATTGAGGCCGTTACTCGTAAACCGGTGCCTGAAAAAGTTCAGGAAATGGGATACAGAGTGGGAGGTGCAATCCTCTTCTCTTTGATGGCTCTGGCAATATTTAATGATTTTACTCGTCTGTGAATGGTTTCTCACAGGCATTGGTAGTAGCAAGGAATAATTAGAATAAGTATGGCGATTAAGCAAATTCTGTTCGCAAGTCTATTGGCCACTAGTGTGGCTGCGAACGGAGCACAAAATTTTGTGGTTCAAGATATCAAGATCGAAGGTTTACAGCGTGTTGCACTTGGTGCAGCTCTACTGAAAATGCCAGTGCGTATTGGCGATGAAGTGGATGAAAGCGATGTATCTGAGATCATTCGTGCATTGTATGCTTCAGGTAACTTCGAGGACGTTAAAGTTCTTCGCGATGAAGGTGTTTTAGTTGTTCAAGTAAAAGAACGACCGACCATCGCGAGCATTTCATTCTCGGGTAACAAAGCGATCAAAGAAGAGCAACTTCAGCAGAACCTAGATGCGTCTGGTGTTCGTGAAGGTGAGGCTCTTGACCGTACTACGCTGAGTAACATTGAAAAAGGCCTTGAAGATTTTTACTACAGTGTTGGTAAGTACAACGCGACAGTAAAAGCGGTTGTGACACCTCTGCCACGTAACCGTTCTGACCTTAAGTTTGTGTTTACTGAGGGCGTATCCGCTAAGATTCAGCAAATCAACTTTATCGGTAATGAAGTCTTCTCTGACTCTGAACTGCTTAGTCGTTTCAATCTGAATGTTGATGTTGCATGGTGGAATTTCCTTGCGGATGAAAAATACCAAAAGCAAGTATTAGCCGGTGATATCGAAGCGCTGAAATCTTACTACCTTGACCGTGGTTACCTTAAGTTTAAGGTTGACTCTACGCAGGTGGCGATCTCTCCAGACAAAAAAGGTGTTTACATCACGCTTGGCCTCGATGAAGGCGAAGCCTACACCGTTAAAGATGTCTCTTTCCGTGGTGAATTAATCGGTCGTGAGGCTGACTTCGAAGCGTTAGTGCCATTCGAAGACGGCGATACGTACAACGGTTCTTCGGTAACGTCTTTGGAAGAGAACGTAAAACGAATTCTTGGTGAATCTGGCTACGCGTACCCACAAGTTCGCACGATTCCTGAATTTGACGATGAGACCAAAGAAGTGTCGTTGGTTATCAATGTAGAAGCGGGCAGCCGTATCTATGTTCGTGATATTCGATTCACGGGTAACAACTCAACGAAAGACGAAGTACTGCGTCGTGAAATGCGTCAAATGGAAGGCAGCTGGCTTAACTCTAAGTCCATTGATACCGGTAAGAGCCGTCTTAACCGTTTAGGTTTCTTTGAAACGGTTGATGTACAAACAGTGCGTGTTCCTGGCAGTGAAGACCAAGTTGATTTGGTTTACAACGTTAAGGAAGCGAACTCAGGCAGTATCAACTTTGGTGTCGGCTACGGTACTGAATCTGGTGTGAGTTTCCAAGTTGGCCTGCAACAAGACAACTTTGCGGGCTCTGGTAACCGTGTTGGCGTAAGTGCCATGATGAACGATTACCAAAAAAACGTGAGCTTAGACTACCGTGACCCATACTGGAACCTGGATGGTGTGAGCTTAGGCGGTAAGATCTTCTACAACGAATTTGAAGCCTCTGAAGCGGGCATCGTCGACTATACCAACCAAAGTTATGGTACGAGCTTAACCTGGGGTTTCCCTATGGATGAGCTGAACCGCATTGAGTTCGGTGTTGGCTATACGCACAACAAGATCGGTAACGTACCGACTTATATCCAGGTTGAACAGTTTGCGAGAAGTATCGACCAATACGGTGATGAGCACATCTTAACTGATGACTTCGATATCAATATCTCTTGGACGCGTAACAACTTGAACCGTGGTTTCTTCCCAACAGAGGGTAACCACCAACGTGCTTTCGCTAAAATGACGGTACCAGGCTCTGATGCTCAGTACTTCAAAATGCAGTACGATGTAAAACATTACATCCCGCTGACCAAAAAGCATGAGTTCACACTATTGATGCGCGGCCGATTAGGCTATGGTAATGGTTATGGTCAAACAGATGGTAACGATAACTTGTTCCCATTCTACGAGAACTACTACGCAGGTGGTTTTACAACCCTACGTGGTTTTGGCTCTAACTCAGCTGGCCCGAAAGCCGTTTACGGCAGCAGCACAGGTAATAACCCAACCTATGATACCGCTACTGATGATTCAGTGGGTGGTAACGCGGTTGCCTTAGCAAGCTTAGAGTTAATTGTACCAACGCCGTTTGCTTCTGATGAAGCGCGCAGCCAAATTCGTACCAGTGTCTTCTTCGATATGGCAAGTGTATGGGATACCGAGTTCGTAGACCGTGGCGCACCTAACAGTGGCGGCCAGTACTACTACGATTACTCTGATCCAACAAATTACCGTTCATCTTATGGTGCAGCCCTTCAATGGATGTCACCGATGGGCCCACTGGTTTTCTCTCTAGCGAAACCAATTAAAGTTTACGAAGGTGATGATGAGGAATTCTTCACATTCACCATTGGTAGAACTTTCTAATATTTAAAGGACAATATTTTGAAAAATATGATTAAAGCAGCAGGTTTAGGCCTTGTAGTTCTTAGCTCTTCTTTCTTTGCAACAGCTGCTGAAGCTGCGCAAAAAGTGGGTTATGTAAACACTGCACAAGTATTCCAGGCTCTACCTCAGCGTGAAGTTGTTCTTCAAAAAATGCAGGAAGAGTTCAAAGACAAAGCAGCTGAGCTACAGAGCATTCAAGCTGAAGCTAAAACGAAGATTGAAAAGCTTAAGCGTGATGGCGAGCTACTAGGTCCTGACGAAGTTGAGAAGCTACGTATCGAAGTAGGCCAACTAGACAGCAAGTACAAAATCAAAGCTCAAGCACTAGAAAAAGCAAGCCAACGTCGTGAAGCACAAGAGAAGCAGAAGCTATTCAAAGTGATTCAAGATGCTGTAACGAAAGTTGCAGAGAAAGAAGGCTACGACATGATCGTTGATATTCAAGCTCTGCAATACGGCAAGCCAGAATACAACATCTCTGAGAAAGTAATTAAAGTACTGAAATAAGTTTTATGAAGAATCTGACTTTAGCCGAATTGGCAACGATTACCGGGGGAGAGCTACACGGAGATGGTACAATTACCGTTTCAGCAGTCGCTCCGATGGATAAAGCGCAAGAAGGTAACATTACGTTCCTTTCTAACGTGAAGTACAGCAAGCACCTAGGTGACTGTAAAGCGTCCGCTATTATGGTTAAAGAGAGTGAGCGTCAACTGTGCAAGACTAACGTGATTGTGGTTAATGACCCTTATGTTGCTTTTGCTAAAGTTGCTCAAGCGCTTGATACTACTCCTGCTCCCGCAGCGGCTATTGCTGATTCTGCTTCAATCTCTAGCGAAGCAACCATTGGACAAAATGTGTCTATTGGCGCGAACGCTGTGATTGAGTCTGGTGTAGTACTTAGTGATGATGTGATCATCGGTGCTGGTTGCTTTATTGGTAAAAATGCAAAAATTGGCGCAGGCACTAAGCTGTGGGCTAACGTAAGTGTTTACCATGAAGTTGTGATAGGTGAAGCATGTCTGATCCAATCAAGTACTGTTATTGGCTCTGATGGCTTTGGCTATGCAAACGAGAAAGGTGAGTGGGTTAAGATCCCGCAAGTGGGTTCTGTTCGCATTGGTAACCGCGTAGAAATCGGCGCGTGTACTACCATTGACCGTGGTGCATTAGATGACACAATCATTGAAGATAACGTTATCTTAGATAACCAACTTCAAATTGCTCACAATGTTCACATCGGATATGGTTCTGCTCTTGCGGGTGGTACTATAATCGCAGGCAGCACGACGATAGGTAAGTACTGTATTATTGGTGGCGGCAGTGTGATTAATGGTCACATTGAAATCGTTGATGGCGTTACAATCACCGGTATGGGGATGGTAATGCGCAGCATCACTGAGAAAGGCATGTACTCTTCAGGTATTCCTTTACAGCCAAATAAAGATTGGCGTAAAACAGCAACGCGTGTTCATCGAATTGATGAAATGAACAAGCGTTTGAAAACTGTTGAAAAACTTATCGAGAAGAGCGCGGAATCATAATTCCAGCATTTCTAATAAAAGGCTCGCGTACAGCGAGTCTTTTTCGTTTATAATCCTTCTAATTAAATAAAGAATATATATAGGAATACGACTTTGACTACTGAACAGACAACGATGAACATTACTGAAATTCAGGAACTATTACCTCATCGCTACCCATTCTTAATGGTTGATCGTGTGACTAGCTTTGAAAAAGAAAAAACACTGACTGCGATTAAGAATGTCTCTGTTAACGAACCTCAGTTCACAGGCCACTTCCCACAACTTCCTGTATTCCCAGGCGTGTTGATCTTAGAAGCAATGGCACAAGCAACAGGCCTTCTAGCATTTAAATCTTTTGGTGCGCCTTCTGGCAACGAGCTTTACTACTTTGCAAGTGTTGATAAAGCAAAATTCCGTAAGCCAGTAGTACCTGGTGACCAACTGGTTATCGAAGTTGAATTCTTAAAAGAACGTCGTGGCATCGCATCGTTTAATGGTGTTGCTAAGGTTGACGGCGTAGTTGTATGTTCAGCTGAACTTAAATGTGCTCGTAGAGAGTTTTAATATGATTCATGAAACAGCGAAAATTCACCCGGCAGCAGTAATCGAAGGTGATGTAACTATCGGTGCTAACGTGACGGTTGGGCCTTTCACTTACATTGCTGGTAACGTGACAATTGGTGACGACACTGAAGTGATGTCGCACGTTGTGATCAAAGGTCACACAACCATTGGTAAAGAAAACCGTATCTTCCCACACGCTGTTATCGGTGAAGAAAACCAAGATAAGAAATACGGCGGCGAAGACACAACAGTTGTGATCGGTGATCGCAACGTAATTCGTGAAGCGGTTCAAATCCATCGTGGTACGGTTCAAGACAAAGCAACCACAGTGATTGGTGATGACAACTTACTTTGTGTTAATGCTCACGTAGCGCACGATGTTATTGTTGGTAACCACACTCACATTGGTAACAACGCTATTCTTGGCGGTCATGTAACGGTTGGCGACTACGCTGGTGTTATGGCACTTTCTGCGATTCACCCATTCTGCTCAATTGGTGCTTACGCATACATCGGTGGCTGTTCTGCAGTTGTTCAAGATGTACTGCCGTACGTGCTTGCACAGGGTAACCACGCGGCTCCATTCGGCCTTAACCTAGTAGGCTTGAAGCGTAACGGATTTGAGAAACCTGAAATTCGTGCACTACAGAAAGCGTACAAAGAGCTATACCGTTCAGGTAAAACACTTGAAGAAGCGAAAGCGGCTTTAGTGGAAATGGCAAAAGAGTTTACTTCGGTAGTTCCTATGCTTGAAATGCTAGAGAACTCTGAGCGCGGTATTATTCGTTAATACTCGATGTGGTTATGTACCAATCCGCGTAAGTATGACAATAATTACTTAATCAGATTGGTATAACAAAAAGATCGCTAATCATTAGGCGATCTTTTTTGTTTTAGGCAAGAAGGGAATTGGAAAACTATGGCACAGCAAGAAACAGCAACCAACAGCACGGACTTTGTTTCGATTGAACCACTGCGCGTAGGTATCGTTGTCGGAGAACTCTCTGGTGACACGCTTGGCGAAGGTTTTATCAAAGCAATCAAATCGCAGTACCCGAACGCTGAATTCGTGGGTATTGGCGGACCAAAAATGAAGGCGCTTGGTTGTGAGTCTCTTTTCGAGATGGAAGAGCTGGCTGTCATGGGCTTAGTTGAAGTACTTGGCCGTTTACCTCGCTTATTAAAAGTGAAAGCAGAGCTGGTAAAGTATTTCACTCAAAACCCGCCAGATGTGTTTGTGGGTATCGATGCGCCCGATTTCAACCTAAGGCTTGAGTTAGACCTTAAGAACGCTGGCATCAAAACGGTGCATTACGTGAGCCCTTCAGTGTGGGCTTGGCGTCCCAAACGTATCTTTAAAATCGACAAAGCAACTGACTTGGTATTGGCTTTCTTGCCGTTCGAAAAAGCGTTCTACGATAAATATAACGTTGCCTGTGAGTTTGTTGGTCACACGTTGGCAGACGCGATTCCTTTAGAGCCAAGTAAACAAGATGCTCGAGAGCTGTTAGGTCTTGATCAAGACAAGCAGTGGTTAGCCGTACTGCCGGGCAGTCGTGGCGGTGAGATGGGTTTGATTGCTCAGCCATTTATCGAAACTTGCCAGAGTATTAAGCAGAAGTATCCGGATATCAACTTTGTTGTTGCGCTCGTTAACGAGCAACGTAAAAAGCAGTTTACTGAAATCTGGCAATCGACCGCACCTGAGCTTGAATTCACGTTAGTCGAAGATACGGCAACCAACGTGATTACCGCCGCTGATTCTGTGCTTTTGGCTTCAGGTACCGTGGCTCTCGAATGTATGTTGCTTAAACGCCCTATGGTGGTTGGTTACAAAGTAAATAAGCTGACGGGTTACATTGTTAAGAAATTGGCGATCACTGAGTTTGTGTCACTGCCGAATATTTTGGCTGGTGAAGAGATCGTGAAAGAGCATATTCTTGAAGAGTGCCACCCAGACTTTTTGTTCCCGTCTGTCGATAAAATGCTATCAGCCGATAACAGTGCCTTGATCGAACGCTTTACCGAGATGCATCACTGGATCCGTAAAGACGCAGACAAACAAGCCGCTAACGCAGTATTGAAATTGATTGACCGACCTTTTGTTGAAGCATAAAGCGCTTACTTACAGAATATTAAGAGATTAGTTATGGCAGTAAAAGAGAAAAAAGAGCTTCCTCCATTTGAATACCCGCAAGGCTACCAGCTGTTTGCTGGCGTGGATGAAGTAGGACGTGGCCCTTTGGTTGGCGACGTGGTGACTGCTGCGGTTATCCTCGATCCAAACAACCCAATCGAAGGCTTAAACGATTCAAAAAAACTGTCTGAGAAAAAGCGCCTTGCTCTGCTTCCTGAAATTAAAGAGAAAGCATTGGCGTGGTCGGTTGGTCGTTGTTCACCACAAGAAATTGATGAGTTGAACATCCTGCAGGCAACCATGGTCGCCATGCAGCGCGCTATCGCTGGGTTGAGCGTTCAGCCTGACATGGCACTGATCGATGGTAACCGTGTTCCTCAACTTCCAATGGACGGTCTGGCTATTGTAAAGGGCGATTTACGAGTAGCAGAGATCAGTGCGGCGTCTATTATCGCTAAAGTGGTTCGCGACCAAGAGATGGAAGAACTCGATAAGCTTCATCCGGAATTTGGCTTTGCTAAACACAAAGGTTACCCGACTAAGGCGCATTTTGAAGCCATTGAAAAGCACGGTGTTACCGAGCATTACCGCAAGAGCTTTAAGCCAGTAAAGCGTATTCTTGGTATAGATTAAACGCTACATGGCTCAGAGCTAAGCTTCGAATAAATTTGCTTACTTGCTGCAGAAAAAAATAGAATACACTCAGTTGTAATCCTAGGCCCTAGCCTAGAACTCAGGAAAAATAATGTCAGATCCAAAATTTGTTCACCTACGCGTACACAGTGACTTTTCTATGGTGGATGGCCTGTCTAAGGTGCCACCGTTAGTTAAGAAAGTCGCTGAAATGGGTATGCCCGCCCTAGCATTGACCGATTTCACTAACCTGTGTGGTTTGGTGAAGTTTTACGGTACTGCCCATGGGTGTGGGGTTAAGCCAATTATTGGTGCTGATTTCCTCATGCAATCTCCAGAATTTGGAGATGAACTGACGAAACTGACGGTGTTGGCGTCTGATAACAAAGGTTATAACAACCTTACCTTGCTGATTTCAAAAGCTTACTTGCGTGGTCACGTGCAACATCAGCCTGTGATCGACAAAGAGTGGTTAATCGAAAACGCTGAAGGATTGATCATCTTATCCGGTGCGAAGGAAGGTGAGATCGGTAAGGCATTGCTGAAAGGTAACCGTGATCTCGTCGCGAGCAGTGTCGAGTTTTACAAGACTCACTTCCCCGATCGCTTTTATTTAGAGTTGATTCGTACAGGGCGTGCCGATGAAGAGTCTTATCTGCACTTTGCACTAGAACTTGCTGAGCAGGAAGACTTGCCTGTTGTTGCAACCAACGAAGTAGTATTCCTAACTGAAGACCTGTTTGATGCCCATGAAATCCGCGTGGCAATTCATGATGGTTTCACTATGGTCGATCCTCGTCGTCCTAAAAATTACAGCGCGCAACAGTATCTTCGTAGCGAAGAAGAGATGTGCGAGTTGTTCTCCGATATCCCTGAAGCACTTGAGAACAGTGTTGAGATTGCTAAGCGTTGTAATGTAACGGTTCGTCTGGGCGAGTACTTCCTGCCTAACTTCCCAACGGAAGGTTTGGCGATTGAAGACTTCTTGATCAAGAAATCTGAAGAAGGCCTTGAGCGACGTCTAGCGTTCCTATTCCCAGATGAAAAAGTGCGTGCTGAGCGCAGACCGGAATACGATGAGCGACTCAAGATTGAGCTCGAAGTTGTTAACAACATGGGTTTCCCAGGTTACTTCTTGATCGTAATGGAGTTCATCCAGTGGTCAAAAGACAACGATGTGCCAGTAGGTCCTGGCCGTGGTTCTGGTGCCGGCTCTCTAGTCGCTTACGCCTTGGATATCACCGATCTCGATCCACTTGAATACGATCTACTTTTCGAACGTTTCTTGAACCCAGAACGTGTATCCATGCCCGATTTCGATATCGACTTCTGTATGGATAAGCGTGACCAAGTTATTGATCACGTGGCTGAAATGTACGGTCGTGATGCCGTTTCTCAGATCATCACCTTTGGTACCATGGCGGCAAAAGCGGTAATCCGCGATGTAGGCCGTGTACTGGGTCACCCGTTTGGTTTCGTCGATCGAATTTCAAAGCTTGTACCGCCAGATCCGGGTATGACGCTAGAGAAAGCATTCCTTGCTGAACCTGCATTGCCAGAGCTTTACGATGGCGATGAAGAAGTTCGTGAGCTGATCGATAAGTGTCGCATCCTTGAAGGTTGTACGCGAAATGCCGGTAAGCACGCGGGCGGTGTTGTTATCTCACCCACCACGATCACCGATTTTGCGCCAATCTATGCCGATGCAGAAGGTAACTTCCCAGTAACGCAATTCGATAAGAATGACGTTGAAACCGCCGGTTTGGTTAAGTTCGACTTCTTGGGTCTACGTACTCTGACCATCATCGATTGGGCGTTAGGCCTTGTAAACCCTCGCCTGAAGAAAGAAGGCAAAGAGCCGGTTCGTATCGAGTCGATTCCTCTTGATGACCAAGCGTCATTTAACCTATTACAAAATTCTGAAACCACCGCGGTATTCCAGCTGGAATCGCGTGGTATGAAAGACCTTATCAAACGTCTACAGCCCGACTGTTTTGAAGATATTATCGCATTGGTAGCCCTGTTCCGTCCGGGTCCTCTGCAATCAGGCATGGTAGATAACTTTATCGACCGTAAACACGGCCGTGAAGCGGTTTCTTACCCTGATGAAACGTGGCAACACGAATCGCTGAAAGAGACGCTAGAACCTACGTACGGCATCATCCTGTATCAAGAGCAGGTAATGCAAATCGCACAGATCCTTGCTGGCTATACGCTTGGTGGAGCGGATATGTTGCGTCGTGCGATGGGTAAGAAAAAGCCAGAAGAGATGGCAAAGCAGCGTGGTACCTTTAAAGAGGGTGCTGAAGCCAATGGTGTTGATGGCGAGCTGGCCATGAAGATCTTTGACTTGGTAGAGAAATTTGCGGGCTACGGCTTTAACAAATCTCACTCCGCAGCATATGCACTGGTTTCTTATCAAACGCTATGGCTGAAAACGCACTACCCAGCGGAATTTATGGCTGCGGTAATGACGGCAGATATGGATAACACCGAGAAGGTTATTGGCCTTGTTGATGAATGTTTCCGTATGAAGCTCAAGCTTTTACCACCAGATATCAACTCGGGTCTGTACCGCTTTAACGTGGATGAAGATGGCGCGATTGTTTATGGCATCGGTGCGATCAAAGGGGTCGGTGAAGGCCCTATTGAAGCGATTATTGAAGCGCGAAATAAAGGTGGTTACTTTAAAGACTTATTCGACTTCTGTGCACGTCTTGATCTGAAGAAGGTTAATAAACGTGTTATCGAAAAGTTGATTCTATCCGGAGCCTTAGATAGATTAGGTCCTCACCGAGCGGCGATGATGGCATCTTTGAAAGATGCGGTGAAGGCAGCGAGTCAACATCACCATGCCGAGTCTTTTGGTCAATCTGATATGTTTGGCGTGTTGACCGACGCTCCGGAAGAGGTTGAACACAAGTATACCCAAGTGCCTAAATGGCCTGAGAAGGTTTGGCTTGAAGGTGAACGTGAAACGCTTGGTTTGTATTTAACGGGTCACCCGGTTAACGCTTACATCAAAGAGTTAGCGAAATACACCAGCTGTCGTTTGAAAGATGCCACGCCAACGCGTCGTGACCAATCACTAACAATTGCAGGCTTGGTGATTGCTGCGAGAGTGATGACGACGAAGCGCGGCACGCGAATTGGTTTGATGACACTTGATGACCGTTCGGGCCGAATGGAAGTGATGTTGTTCTCGGATGCGCTCGATCGCTACGCAGAATTGCTCGAAAAAGACAAAATTGTGGTCGTTTCCGGACAGGTCAGCTTTGATGATTTCAATGGCGGGCTTAAAATGTCCGCGCGCGAGGTCATGGACTTAGGAAGCGCCCGTGAGAAATATGCTCGTGGGGTGTCGATATCTATCGACCAATCCCAAATTAACGGTCAATTTTTTGAACGCTTTAGTCAAATCTTAGAACCTTATAGAGCCGGAACGGTCCCAGTCAATGTATACTACCAGCGTGCCGACGCTAGAGCGCGGTTAACATTGGGCACAGAATGGCGCGTGACGCCAAGTGATACATTACTAGACGAATTAAAACAGCTGCTTGGAAATAGCCAAGTAGAACTCGAATTTAACTAAAATTTAGCTTCGCGAATGCGGAGCTGAATCAACAAGGATTCATAGATGAGCCTGAACTTTCTAGAATTTGAAAAGCCTATCGCTGAACTTGAAGCAAAAATCGAAGCGCTACGTGACGTTTCGCGTCACGGTGGTGACACAGCGGTAGATCTAGACAAAGAAATCGAACAACTAGAGAAAAAAAGCTTAGAGCTTAAACAGAAAATCTTTAGTGACTTAGGTGCATGGCAGGTAGCTCAACTTGCTCGTCACCCTCAACGTCCTTACACCAAAGATTACCTGGAGCATGCATTCACAGAGTTTGAAGAGATGGCGGGCGATCGCGCTTACGCTGACGACAAAGCTATTGTGGGTGGTATGGCTCGTCTAAATGGCCGTCCTGTTATGGTTATTGGTCACCAGAAAGGTCGTGAGACTAAAGAGAAAGTGATCCGTAACTTTGGTATGCCAAAGCCAGAAGGTTACCGTAAGGCGCTACGTCTAATGGAAACTGCTGAGCGTTTCAACATGCCTATTATTACTTTCATCGACACAGCGGGCGCATACCCAGGTGTTGGTGCTGAAGAGCGTGGTCAATCTGAAGCTATCGCTAAAAACCTAAAAGTGATGGCTGGCCTTTCAGTTCCTGTTATCTGTAACGTTGTGGGTGAAGGCGGTTCTGGTGGCGCACTAGCGATTGGTGTTGGTGACTACGTGAACATGCTTCAGTACTCTACGTACTCAGTAATCTCTCCAGAAGGTTGTGCTTCAATCTTATGGCGCGATTCAGATAAAGCACCACAAGCAGCTGAAGCGATGGGCCTGATTGCTCCTCGTCTTAAAGAGCTTGAGCTTATCGACGAAATCATTCCTGAGCCTCTAGGTGGCGCGCACCGCGACCCTGCACAAACCGCTCAAAACATGAAAGACATGTTAGTTAAACAGCTAGAAGAGCTAGAGCAGTTTGATAACGAAACGCTGCTTGAGCGTCGTTACCAGCGTCTAATGAGCTACGGCTACTGCTGATAACTTGCCTTAGCGATAAGGCTAGCTATACGAACAAATGATGAAAGGGTTGGACTCAGTGCCAACCCTTTTTTATTATTAAAACATTATCCCTTAAAACACGATCTCTTGGTTTATTAGCCTCATGACACACTTAATTGATACCTTCACATCTGTACTTGATCAAAGCGCGCTTAAGCCTTGTCGGTTGATCGTCGCTTTCAGTGGTGGTGTCGATTCACGAGTGTTGTTGGAGTTGGCTGCCCAATTCGCTAAGTCCCATCACATCGATTGCTGTGCGGTACATGTTCACCACGGCTTAAGCAACAATGCTGATTATTGGGCAGAGCAGTGCAAAACATGGTGTGATGCTTTGTCGGTATCCTTGTTCATTGAACGAGTCTCGCTAGATATTAGCCGTGGAGAAAGCGTTGAAAAGCTGGCTCGAGACGCGCGATACCAAGCCCTTAAAAAGCATATTAGACAAGGTGATGTGTTAGTGACAGGCCAGCACATCGATGACCAAGTCGAGACCTTCTTGTTAGCTCTTAAGCGTGGCAGTGGTCCGAAAGGGCTCTCTTCAATGGCGAAAGTGATGCCATTTTCAGGTGCTCATATCGTTCGCCCACTGCTGTCGGTGACGAGAACGGATATTGAAGTGGCGGCGCGCGATATGGCTTTAACTTGGGTAGAAGATGAGAGTAATCAAGACGTTCGCTTTGACCGTAATTTTATTCGTCATCAAGTCACTCCGACACTGACCGAGCGTTGGCCTAGTTTTCGAGAATCGGTCAGTCGTAGTGCTCAGCTATGTGCAGAGCAAGAGTTACTGTTGGATGAGTTGTTAGAATCTCACTTACAACAAGCTTTGACTGAGAAGCACAGCTTAAGTATTGAGGTATTATCTCAGTACTCTGATTTACTGCGTGCACGCTTATTAAGAATGTGGCTGAGCCGCTGTAATCAACCGATGCCGAGCCAAAAGCAGCTCAAACTTATATGGGATGAGGTGGCATGTGCTCAGGCAGACGCCAACCCTAAGCTGGTGTTGAATGAGGTTGAGGTTAGACGTTTTAATCATCAGCTCCATGTCGTAAAAGAGACCAAAGACTTGTCGAACTGGCAAAGTGATATCTCGATGGAAGAGAGCTTAGTTTTGCCTGACGGTTTAGGGGAACTACACTTAACTTCAGCGGCGAGTGATGGTGTATCTAACCACTGTGATGCGCAACATTTTAGTCTCAACACAACGAGAGGAACACTGCGAGTGATATTTAACCCTGAGGGATTGTCAGCACACCCTGTTGGGCGCGGTCATAGCAGGAAGCTTAAGAAGTTGTTTCAAGAGTACCAAGTACCCAGTTGGTTAAGACGCAGAACGCCGATATTAATGGATGGCGATCGAGTGATCGCTGTTTTAGGCTTATTCGTAGATAAAAACTACGAAGGTCAAGATTGTGAAGCGCTTTGGAGCAAGTAGAAAAAGTTTATGTCACAATTCACCGTCACTTTAATAAAAATAATTAATGGAATATGCAATGAAGAAAATTACACTAGGATTAGTTCTTGGATTTGGACTATTGAGTGGTAACGCTCTGGCGGCTGATGTTGCTGCGGGTCAAGCTAAAGCAGCAATCTGTGCGGCATGTCATGGTGCAGACGGTATCGCAGTGATCCCTGGCTATCCAAACCTTAAAGGTCAAAACGAGCAATACATCGCTTCATCAATTAAGGCCTATAAGAATGGCCAGCGCACCGGCGGTTTGGCCGCTGTAATGCAGGCTCAAGCTTCAATGCTGAGTGATGAAGACATCGCGAATCTAGCCGCTTACTACGCAAGCCTTAAGTAAAACCTTCTCAAAGCGCTGATTAAACAAGATGATAAATTTCGAGCCAGAGCTTTAAAGCTCTGGCTTTTTTCATTGAATGTTTACTATAGCTAACCGATAATGAGCCATTCGCACAGTTTAAGGGATGAACATGAAAAAGATTGAAGCCATTATCAAGCCATTCAAACTTGATGATGTACGTGAAGCACTTGCAGAAGTGGGTATTACGGGTATGACAGTATCTGAAGTTAAAGGCTTTGGACGTCAAAAAGGTCATACTGAGCTATACCGCGGCGCAGAGTACATGGTCGACTTTTTACCTAAAGTGAAACTAGAAATCGTTGTGACCGACGAAGTGGCTGACCAATGTGTTGATACCATCATTGAGACGGCTCAAACAGGTAAAATTGGTGACGGTAAGATCTTCATTACTGAAGTTGAACGTGTGGTACGTATTCGTACTGGCGAAGAAGACGAAGACGCCGTATAAAAACTATTACCCTAAAAGGAGCGTTTATCGCTCCTTTTTCATCTCTGGTAGGGTGCTGTATGTTTAAGAAAACCATCATTGTTATCACGTTATTGATAACGCTTGCTGTCGTTAGTTTTCATTTTATCTTCGTGATCCCGAATAAACCCAACCTGATCATTTCCTCTCAAAGTACCAGTAACGACATCTACAGTTGCTACCAAAACTCTGCACCGAAAGCGATTGATGTGTCTGATGGCTTAGACATTACGGTGTGGAATATCTACAAGCAAAACCGAAATAATTGGCAGAGTGAGTTAAATAAGCTGTCGGCAGGTAGCGATTTAGTCTTGCTGCAAGAAGCTAGTATGACAGAAGGACTTCGCCAATGGGTAATGAGCGGACAGTGGGGAAGCACACGTGTTAATGCGTTTGAGGCCTTTGAGCAAAGTGCTGGGGTACTCAACCTAGCAACCCATTTACCGATTGAAGCGTGTGCTTATACTCATGAAGAACCTTGGCTTCAACTGCCTAAATCGGCGCTTTGGTCGCGTTACCAACTAAACAATGGCGAAGAGCTGGCTGTGATTAATATCCACGCTGTGAACTTTACCTTTGGTACGGAAGATTACGAGGCTCAGCTCAAGAGCTTAACTGACAATCTGCAAAAGTATCGTGGGCCGGTTATTTTTGCTGGGGACTTTAATAGCTGGAGTGAAGCTCGCTTTGCTGTATTGAAAGATGCGTTGGAGAAGGTTGGTTTGACGGAAGTTGCCTTTGAGCCAGATAATAGAACTCAGTTCATTACAGGACTGGTGCTCGACCATGTGTTCTATCGAGGGCTAGAGGTAGAAAAAGCAAAAGCGCCCATTACGGACGCTTCTGATCATAACCCTATGCGAGTGACCTTTAAGGCTAAATAGTGATTAGCTATTAGTCATTGGAACTTAACCATTCGCACGGTGGTTACCTTGGGAAATCTAACGGAACAATAGGCTAGAGAGTCTTCGCTAGCCTTATCTCTTCTACTTAAAAGATTAAAATGTAGAGCGCCCAGATTAGGTAGTAGCCAACCCATGGTAAGCCTGAAATCACAAGCGCTTGCCCGCGTTCAAACTCAGTCCACGTTAATACCGCAGCATAACCTAGCACGATGTACCATGGCAGAAGCAGTGGTAATGAGCTAGCAAACTGTGACCAATCATTAGTTAGCGGTAACTTGATCAAGCCATTTAAGCTGTTCAAGTCGGCAGCGTAGTTCATCACATGTCCATGCTTGAGTATCAGGCTTGCGTAGCTTGCTACATCACCTAAAACAGCTGGGAATATAACAACCGATGCCGCTGCAAACCATCGCCAAAAGCTGTGCTGATGTTGGCTTGGCTTGGTTGCTAGGTTAAACCAGAATGCCAATAGAACGATGGTTAATGTTCGGCCAAATACGTCGCTGATGATTTCACTTGCGAGTAAGGTATTGCTGTCAAGTAACGCCAATTGGTCAGGGTTCGTTTGAGCCAGTTGCTGCGAGAGCTCTGCACTTAACCATGCAAAATCTACATTCGAAAAATAAGCACCCCAAAACAAAAATGGGCTGAGCATTAATACGACGTAGGGTTGCCATCCCCAAGCACTTCGTTGATAAAGCGCTAAGAAACAAGCTGTTGGCGAACGGAATATATCCAACAGCATGACGAGTGGGTTACTTGACGGGTTCATACACTTACCTTAGTTACATCAACATACAGCTTCAGTTTTTGTCCTGGCTGTAGGTATTTTTTGTTCTGCAAAGTGTTCCATTTTACAACATCTGTACTTTTTACTTTGAACTTTGATGCAATACCGCTGACTGTGTCACCCGATCTTACGTTATAAAAGATCGTACGGATGATGGCGCCGTCTGAGCCGTTCTTCCAAATGACCAGTTCTTGACCAACTCTAAGCGTGTCGCGTGGTCCCATGCCATTCCACTTAGCCAGTGATTGATGAGAGACCTTATTTGCGCGTGCAATCGTCCATAGGCTGTCACCACTTCTTACAGTATGGCTGAGCTTATATTGACCACGACTCTTCGACTGTGTGCTTGCTAGGCGGTTTGAGGCGCTTAGGGCGTATGTCTTGTCGTCTTTGGTGGATGTTGGGATAAGTAAGTGCTGGCCAATACGAATATTGTTGTTGCTCAAACCGTTTGCAGAGCGGATCACTTTGCTGGTGGTGTTATATTTGCTTGCCAGTACGCTAATGCTGTCACCAGATTGAACCTTGTAACGCACCAACTTCATGCCTTTGCCTTTATTGGCAGCGACTTCTTTGTTGAATTTCTCAACTGAATCTAAAGGAAGTAATAGTTGTTGGTGTTTCTCTGGTGCCGTTGCCCATTGGTTGTAAGCCGGGTTGTAACCTTGAAGTTCTTTGACAGGAATGCCTGCGTAGTTCGCAGCAATGGCTAAATCAAGCTGTTCTTCAGGGTTAACCAGAGTCAGCACTGGCTTATTCGGGATCGCCGGAATATCGATGCCATACTTTTCTTGGTTGGCAATGACATCTGCTAGAGCAAGCAGTTTAGGTACATAGCTGCTGGTCTCTTTTGGTAAGTCCAAAGAGAAGAAGTCGATTGGCTTGCCAAGCTTCTTGTTCTTGCGGATTGCGCTGTTTACTCGACCACCACCACTGTTATAGGCAGCAATCGCATGATTCCAGTCGCCATCGAAACGTCGGTTAAGATCTGAGAGGAAGTCCAATGCGGCGTCGGTAGAGGCGGCAACATCGCGGCGGCCGTCATACCAAAAGTTCTGTTCAAGCCCGTAGTCTTTGCCAGTGCCTGAAATGAATTGCCATAGACCAGCAGCACTGCCATGAGAGTAGGCAAATGCATCGAAAGAGCTTTCTACAACGGGTAGTAGTGCCAATTCTAGTGGTAAGCCTTTTTCTTCAATCTTAGTCGTGATCAGATACAAGAAAGGTTCAGCACGCTTTGATACTGTTTTTAGATGACTCGGGTGCTTGAGATACCAAGTTCGGTAGTAGTCGACCTTCTTTTGGTCTGGCACTTCCATTTCAAGTTGCATCGCAATGCGTTTCCAAACATCTTCTTGTGTTTGTGGAGTAACGACAGGTGCTTCAACTTTTTGATCTTCTTTGGCTGTTGCTTCTGATGAAACGTTCGCTTGAGAAACTTCTTTAGTAGGAGATGTGTTGGTTTGCTCGGAAGCTTGGTCTGGATTCTCTGACTGAGTTAATTGGCAACCAGAAAGTAGTAATACCAAAGCCCAGCTGTACTTAACTCGCATGTTACAGCCTTTTTAATTAACGGCCGATGATAATACTTGCCACCCCCTATGAGTGACAAGTCTGTATTTGTTAAAATTCGTTCTTCCACGCACGTAAAGCGGTGAATACCGATAAAGGATCGGTCTGCTCGGTGCGATTAGACACTGATTTCACTACACTTGGCTCGGTATAGCGCAGGAAGGGGTTCACAAACTTCTCTTGTCTCAAATTTGTGGGGATGGTCGACTTATTTTGAGCGCGAAGTCGGTTCACTTGGTCGCGATATTGCTGCAAATGTTGGTTATCAGGCTCTACGGCTAATGCGAAAGCGATATTGGCTGCAGTGTACTCATGTGCACAATAAACTTCGGTTTCTTGAGGCAGAGCCGTGATCTTATTCAGTGCATCGAACATCTGTTGTGGTGTGCCTTCCATGATTCGGCCACAGCCCGCAGAGAACAACACATCACCACAAAACAGTTTGGCATCGCCCACATAACCAATATGACCCGCAGTATGGCCACTGAGCCCTAGGACGAGGAATACTTCGCCAAACAGTTCTAATTGATCACCATCATCGACCGGATGAGTTAAGGTAGGGATAGGTTCATTCCTTGGACCGACAACATCCACGCCGGGAAATTGTCTAACGAGTTCTGGAACACCACCAATGTGATCGTGGTGGTGGTGTGTAATCAAGATTGCATCTAAAGTTAGCTCATGGTGTGCCAAGTACTCTAATACTGGAGCCGCATCACCAGGGTCGACGACAGCACAACGGCGATCGCTATTTTGAATCAGCCAGATGTAATTGTCGTTAAATGCAGGTATGCTTTTGATATGTAACATTATTGGTTCTCCAGTCACTATTAGTGCGACAGAATAAGTGAGACAGATTATTGATGAAGCCAGCACGTAGCAGAAAGAAGTTTGAACGTCCTTACACTTGGGCGCAATTGCACAATGGGGACTGGTTGAGAGAATCTATTCAAACTCGACTCGATGAGTGGTGCCCAAAGCTATTTGGTTACCATATGCTCAAGCTCGGTGGCCTCAGTAGTGAGATTTCTAGCTGCACATGCAACATTCAACATCAAGTAAACCTAGATATCCAGAACCCATTACATAATGTGATAGCGGATGGCTATAATTTACCCTTTTTGGAGAAAAGCTTTGATGTTGTGGTGCTCAGTCATCAATTAGATTATAGCAATGACCCGCATCGCTTATTGAGAGAAGTCGATCGAGTGATGATGGACGATGGCTATATCATTATCACGGGCTTCAACCCAATCAGTGTCACTGGGCTTGCCAGTTTGATGCCTTGGCGAAAGAACAGCTTGCCTTGGAGTGGGCGTATGTACACGCCAAGTCGAATTAAAGACTGGTTAGGTGTACTTAACTATGAAGTAATTCATTGTGACACCTACGCGCTGTTTCCGATGAGTAAGTATCAAGCGATGTGGACGTGGTTGGAGAACAGCTTAGGTGGTTGTGCATCCTTCGCCGGAAGCCAATACTTTATTGTTGCTCGTAAGCGTACTTACCCGCTAAAACCCATCAAACCACATTGGCACCTTAAGCGACGTTTCTCGCCTGTTGGGGCAAGTTTTAGAACCAATACGCGCCGTACAATGGATTCAGCCAAAGCGTCATATCCGCTAAAAACAGAAAAAGCCGATTAGTTGTCGGCTTTTCATCTATCAATTCGATTGAGAAATTGTCAATTAGTTTAAGAAATTATAAATCGCTTTCTGAAATGTGCGTCTAATTAAAAAGACGATTAGCTTGGTTGATAGCCCGTATCTTCTAGAGTCGGATTCTCCGCTGCATTTCGCGCTAAATCATCACACATTTCGTTTTCTCTGTGTCCGGCGTGTCCTTTTACCCAGCGCCAATCAACGTTATGGCGAGCGGTTTCTTTATCGAGCCTTTGCCACAGATCGGCATTTTTAACCGGTTTCTTGTCGGCTGTTTTCCAGTCACGCTTTTTCCAGTTATGAATCCACTGTGTGATACCTTGACGCACGTATTGGCTATCTGTGGTCAGAATCACAGAGCAAGGTTCTTTGAGGGTTTGGAGAGCAACGACAGCGGCGAGCATTTCCATACGGTTATTGGTTGTTAGCGTGAAACCTTCTGCTAGCGTCTTCTCGACTTTTTTGTAGCGAAGTACGATACCATAGCCGCCGGGACCAGGGTTGCCTAAACAAGAACCATCAGTGAAAATTTCAACTTGTTTCGTCATGATTTGATACTATTACCTCAAGCACATTATCGGCATAGTCTGACACAGTTATCCTTATGAATACCAGTAGCACTCCAGAACAAAGCACGAACGAAAAAAACAGTTCGAACGAAAATAAGCGCATTGTTGTACTCGATACCGAAACCACCGGTATGAATACAGAAGGTGGCCCTCACTATATGGGTCACCGCATCGTTGAAATTGGTGCAGTAGAGATCATCAACCGTAGGCTGACCGGGCGTCATTTCCACGTCTACATCAAGCCCGATCGTGCGATTCAAGAAGAGGCGATTGGCGTTCACGGTATTACCGATGAATTCTTGATTGATAAGCCTGAATACCAAGACATTCATAAAGAGTTTCTCGACTTTATCAAAGGTGCGGAGCTGGTGGCTCATAACGCGCCCTTCGATACGGGCTTCATGGACTATGAGTTTGAGAAGCTCAACCCAGCGATAGGTAAAACGGATGACTACTGTAAAGTTACCGATACCTTGGCAATGGCGAAGAAGATATTCCCAGGTAAAAGAAACAACCTAGATATCTTATGTGACCGTTACGGTATCGATAACTCGCACCGCACTCTCCACGGCGCATTGCTCGATGCGGAGATCCTAGCCGACGTCTACTTATTGATGACGGGTGGTCAAACTTCGCTGCAATTTAACGCTGGTCAACAGGAAGGTGAAGCCGAAAGCATACGAAGAGTAGAAAGTGGTCGAAAATCCCTAAAGGTTTTACGAGCTACGGCCGATGAAGTAGAAGCGCATCAAAGTCGTTTAGATCTCGTCGAGAAAAGCGGAAGCTGCCTCTGGCGTCAGTAGGGAGAAAGTATGTTAAGGGTATTGGCTACCGGTTGCTTATTGCTGTTAAGTTTTGGCTTACATGCAGCAACAGAATCCGTTATGAGTTTATTGGACAACCGTTTTAGAGTTGATCCCAGTATTGAACAAGTCACCTTTGTGATTTATCGAGCCGATAACTCTAAACCTGTCGTTTTGGTTCGCCCTGATGGCAAGAAATACTACTCTTGGCGCAATGCTGATAATGTCCGTTGGTACGAAGAATCGTCCATGGACATTATCTCTATCGACAATCCGATGCCCGGCCCTTGGCAAGCGATAGGTAAAGTTTCCCCTAAGAACAATATCAAGCTGCTGTCTCATCTTGTTTTGGATGCTAATGAGTTCCCAGATAAGTTGTATCAAACAGAGCGCATCAAATTTACCGCTCGACTGACTTCTGATGGCAAGCCGCTGGTGCTGCGCGATTTTCTCGATCGCGTGAAGCTTAAGGTTACCTTTACTAAGTTTGTTGAAAACGAAGAGTCTTTGGTGAGAGAAGCGCGCCCGGTGCCGGTTGTGATGGGCGAGTTTGCCGATGATGGCGCTGATCTTGATGAAAAGGCCGGAGATGGTGTGTTCACTGTCTCTTTGCCAATTGATATCGAGCCCGGTAAATACCGAGCGCGTATTACCTCTGGTAATGGCGTGTTCCTGCGAGCGCAAGAGCAAGAAGTCTTGGTTTACCCAACACCGATCACTAGCACCTTCATTCAATCACGAAAAGAGGGTTTACCTCATACTATTGTGGTGTCTGGTGAACAGGGGATGATCGCACCGAGCTCGTTAGCGGTTCATGTTGAGCACAAGGCTCCTGATGAATATGTGATGTACAAGCAGGGGCAAGCTGAAGTCGACGCAATGAAAGTCGCTTTAGAGGTGCCTTATAATGGCGATTTAGGAATTTATAATTGGTCAGGGATGGTTTATGCCACTGATGCTTCAAGTCAGCGCCCGCTGATCTTTCCAATTACCGAGCAGTCGTACAGCGTTGTTGAAGATATCGACTTAGCAGAGTCACGACGCCTTCAAGAAGAAGCTCTTGCTGAACAGAAGCGTATCGCAACAGAGTTGATGATCCTTCAAAAACGTGAAGATGACAGACAGCGCAGTATGATCATTATTGCGGTGGGTAATGTGGTCGCGATTCTATTGGGCTTATTGATTTGGTTTGTGGTTCGTAAGGTTAAAGCGAAGAAAAAAGCGTTACCTGAGATGCAGCTCAAGGCGCCCAAGTAACTCGCATAGATGATTAGATTGTCTAGAGAGAATAAGCCGCTAGATAAAGCATGGGAATTTGTGGCAACGAAATCATGAACAAAAAAACGGGACTCATAGGAGTCCCGTTGTTGTTTCTTTTTCTGGCCTTAAGCGACGTTATCAATCGATTGGTCTGGGTACTGAGACTTTGCTGCAAGCTCCTCTGGTGAGAAGTCATCCACGTTAATCGTGTACAGTCTATGTTCCTCAGCGCTAATCAGAAGATTTGCTTCGTCTTGCGTTAAGATACCTTTCTCAAGTCCCAACTGAGCAACAAGATCAAGTCGTAAGAAGGCACGTTTTTGATGCGTCTCTTTGCAGACTTTGTCGAACAGAGGTTCAGCTTGAAGAATCACTTCTAGCGCTTTTTCAATCTTACCTACTGGGTTGTATTCCGTCGCTTCTAGGTATTGGCCGCGACCTATACGAGAGCGTGTTTCGCTTGGTGTTTGTAGAATGTGCGCAACTTTGCTGTCGAGCTTGTCGTTTGGTGCACGACGGATACGGCCAAATGGCATTAACACAACACGAAGTAGACGGCCGATCACAGGGTTAGGGAAATTCGCTAAGAACTCATCAATCGCCACTTCAGTCTGACGTAAGCTATCTTGCATACCCCAATGTACTAACGGTAGATCTTCAGCGTGGCTGCCTTCACTTTCAAAGCGCTTCAACGTTGCTGAACCGAGGTAAAGTTGACTCAGGATATCACCCAGTCTTGCTGATAAACGTTCTCTACGCTTCAGTGATCCGCCTAGAACTGCCATTGAAATATCAGACAGTAGCGCTAGGTTTGCACTGTAGCGGTTTAGCTGTTGGTAGTAACGCTGTGTCTGTTTATCTGTTTTATTTGAAGGTGTTGGCGCATCAGAACCACGACCATCGGTTAAACCAAACCACAAGCTGCGGACTAGGTTGCTCATCGTAAAGCTAACGTGCCCTGCTAACGCTGAATCAAACTTATCAAGCGCATCGCTGCTTTCAGAATAAGCCGCTTCCATTTCGTTCAGTACGTAAGGGTGACAGCGAATCGCACCTTGACCATAGATGATCATTGAACGAGTCAGGATGTTTGCGCCTTCAACCGTAATCGCGATAGGCGAGCCTTGGTAGCCACGAGCTAGGAAGTTCGATGGGCCTAAACAAATGCCTTTACCACCGACGATATCCATCGCATCAATGATGCTGCGCTGGCCACGGTGAGTACAGTGGTACTTAACGATTGCAGAGATAACCGAAGGCTTTTCACCAAGGTCGATGCCCGCAACGGTTAGGTTACTTGCAGCGTCCATTACATAAGCGTTACCTGCAAGGCGTGCAAGTGGCTCTTCAACCCCTTCCATGCGGCCAATAGGCTGTTTGAACTGACGGCGGATACGAGCGTAAGCGCCAGTTGCAAGCGCGGCAGACTTGATGCCACCAGTTGAGTTTGAAGGCAGTGTGATACCACGACCAACCGACAGGCACTCAACCAGCATACGCCAGCCTTGACCGGCCATTTTCTGACCGCCAATGATGAAATCGATAGGCACGAAGATATCGTCGCCTTGCGTCGGGCCATTTTGGAAAGGTACGTTTAGTGGGAAGTGGCGGTTGCCAATCTCTACGCCTTTTAAATCCGTTGGGATAAGCGCACAAGTGATACCAAGATCTTTTTGATCACCAAGCAGGCCGTCCGGGTCACGAAGTTTAAAAGCTAAGCCTAATACCGTCGCGACAGGCGCGAGAGTGATGTAACGCTTGTTCCAAGTTAGGCGCATGCCGAGTACTTCTTCGCCTTGCCAGTCGCCTTTACAAACCACACCGTAATCTGGAATAGAGCCAGCGTCTGAGCCAGCTTCTGGGCTAGTTAGTGCGAAACAAGGGATCTCTTTACCTTCCGCTAGGCGAGGCAGGTAGTGGTTTCTTTGTTCTTCTGTACCGTAGTGTTGTAAAAGCTCACCAGGGCCTAATGAGTTAGGTACGCCAACCGTCGATGACAATACACTAGAAACACCCGTCAACTTCTGTAGAACCAAAGATTGAGCGTAAGCTGAGAACTCTAAGCCGCCGTATTTTTTCTTGATGATCATGGCGAAGAATTTATGGTCTTTCAGGTATTGCCATACTTCTGGTGGCAAATCAGCAAGCTCATGTGTCACTTGGTAATCGTTGACCATTTCACACACGGTATTTACTGGACCATCTAAAAACGCTTGCTCAGCCTCAGAGAGTTTTGGGTCAGCAATGTTCTGAAGCTTCTTCCATTCAGGTTTGCCTTTGAACAGCTCTGCTTCCCACCATACTGTGCCAGCTTCTAGTGCTTCTTTTTCTGTCTGAGACATCGCTGGCAGAACTTTCTTAAATAAAGAGAGTGCTTTTTGGCTGATCAGTGTCTGACGAATGGTCGGTACAGCAAAGATCGCAACGGCTAATAGATAGCAAAGCCAGCCAGTAACAGCCACGCCGCCAAACAGTGTGAGTGCTATCATCGCGCAGGTTAGTACAACTAATGCACGCACAAGACTAACTCTATGGTAAAGACAGACGCCTAAGATGACGGTCATGCCGAGTAGGGAGAGCAATATGTTCATGATCGATTTCCTTTTCAGAGATCACTTATTGTTATTAAGTTTTAGGTAAGAGGTCTAACCAGTTAAGTGTAAACAAAATATTAAATATTTGTAAAACTCTAAATTGGATAAAAAGCGATCTGAATAGAGTTAAAATTCTAATTGTGAGAGGTTGGTGGTGAATATTTGGGCGGATCGACAGTGACTGGTTAATAAAGGTGGCAATCTTTGGGCTTAAGTGTCGACACTATTTCATGTTTGTGGGTAAACTCAGTGATATAAAGAGGGGGAACCCCTCAATTCTCGTTTCGCGCAAGTTAAACTGCGCCAAAAAAATAAGAGATAAGCCTTATGTACCAAGACCTAATCAAAAGTGAATTGAACGAAGCTGCTGACGTTCTTAACAAGTTCTTGAGCGATGACCACAACATCGCTCAAATTGAAGCGGCTGCAAGACTGATTGCCGACTCATTCAAACAAGAAGGCAAAGTGCTTTCTTGTGGTAACGGTGGCTCACACTGTGATGCCATGCACTTCGCGGAAGAGCTTACTGGTCGATACCGTGAGAACCGCCCAGGTTATGCTGGTATTGCGATTTCAGATCCTAGCCATTTATCTTGCGTGAGTAATGATTTTGGTTACGACCACGTATTTTCTCGCTATGTAGAAGCGGTAGGCCGTAAAGGTGATGTGCTGTTTGGTTTGTCGACTTCTGGCAACTCTGGCAACATTTTAAAAGCGATTGAAGCTGCTCAAGCGAAAGGCATGAAAACCATCGCCCTAACAGGTAAAGATGGCGGTAAAATGGCAGGTTGTGCAGACATCGAAATCCGAGTTCCACATTTTGGTTACGCAGATCGCATTCAAGAAGTTCACATTAAGATTATTCATATTGTGATTCAACTTGTTGAAAAAGAAATGGAATAGTCGTTTACAGAGATTTAAAGCACAGCTTAGGCTCTGCTGGTTTTAATAGGGAGTAGATTAAACCATGTGTGAATTGCTCGGTATGAGCGCGAATGTGCCAACTGATATTTGTTTTAGTTTTACTGGTCTGATGCAGCGTGGAGGTAACACAGGTCCACACCGTGATGGATGGGGTATCACTTTTTATGAGGGAAAGGGTTTTCGTACTTTTAAAGATCCTAACCCTAGCTGTGAATCTAAGATCGCAGAGTTGGTTCAAAACTACCCAATTAAAAGCCAGGCTGTTGTCAGTCATATTCGTCAAGCCAACCGTGGTGGGGTTAATCTTGAAAATACTCACCCTTTTACCCGCGAACTTTGGGGAAGATACTGGACTTTTGCTCACAATGGTCAGTTAACAGACTACGATGATCTTATCAGTGGTCGTTTCAGACCGGTAGGTGAGACGGACAGTGAGCTCTCTTTTTGTTGGTTATTAAAACAGCTCGAGGATCGCTTTCCTGAACCGCCTCAAGACATGGAAGGCATGTTTCGCTTTGTTGCTGAGTGTTGTGACCAGTTACGAGATAAAGGTGTCTTCAACATGTTGTTGAGTGATGGTGAGTATGTGATGACGTACTGTACCAATCATTTGTACTGGATAACAAGACGCGCGCCTTTTGGCAACGCGAGCTTAATTGATGAAGACGTTGAGATTAACTTCCAAGAAGAGACCACGCCGAACGATATAGTTACCGTAGTGGCAACTCAACCTCTTACATGCAATGAGGAGTGGTTTAGAATGAAGCCTGGCGAATATGCGCTGTTTCATTTTGGTGAGCTGATAGGTAACAACCATCAAGCGTTAGAAGATGTTGCTTACGCACCTAAAAAAGTTGCGAGCCAAGCACCGACTGAGCCATTGAGCTAAAACCTCCGGGTAGTATTATTTGCTCTGAACAAAAGAGAGGCCGCTTACTGAACCAAAAGATCAGTAAGCGGCCTTTTTATTTGATTTAGTTTTTGACGAACTACTCTTCTGCGTAACCGTGCTTGCCCAACGCTATACCGTCTAAGATCGCTTGCCCGTTTACCATTAATAAACGATCTTCAGCGAACCATTTACAGACCATAGGGTAAATGCAGTGTTCTTGAGTCAGCACTCGGCTTGCCAACATATCAGCATCATCATCTTCAAATACCGGCACCTTAGCTTGCAAGATCACAGGGCCGCCATCGAGCTCCTCGGTAACAAAGTGGACGCTGGTGCCATGCTCTTTGTCCTGAGCATCAATAGCACGCTGGTGGGTGTGCAGCCCCGGATACTTAGGTAACAGGGAAGGGTGAATGTTGACCATTTTACCGGAATAGTGACGAACAAACTCTGAACTCAGGATACGCATGTACCCCGCAAGTACGATTAAATCGGGTTGGTATGCATCAATCTGAATCATCAATTCATGATCGAACTCTTCACGTGAACCAAAGTCTTTTGGATTCACTGAATGTGCGTCAACACCTGCGGTTTTCGCTCGTTCTAATCCAAAAGCCTCTGCTTTGTTTGAAAAGACAGCCTTAACTGAAGCATCAATCATATTGTTATCACAGGCATCCAAAATTGCCTGTAAGTTACTTCCGCTTCCTGAAACTAACACAACGATGTTTTTATTAGAGTGACTGGTTTTATTTGAGTGATTGTTTTTCATAGAGTGGGTCATACGATTGATTAACTGAATTGTTTACAATGTACCTACATAAACTAAGGTTTTCTGCGGGCTAAATAGCAAAATGAGGACCATTAGGTCCTCATTGATTAACTAAGTAAGTGAGCGTATCACTTATTTAATTTCAACTTGCTCTTCGCCAGCTTCAGCGTTTGCGATCTCACCGATAACCCAAGCGTTTTCGCCTTCAGCTTTCAGTAGTTCAACAGCAGCGTCTGCTTGATCTTTAGGTAGAGCAACAACTAGGCCTACACCACAATTGAAAGTGCGGTACATTTCGAATGTCTCCACGTTACCTTTCTCTTGTAGCCAGTTGAAGATAGCAGGCCATTCCCAGCTCTTGCCATCAATGACTGCTTTAGTACCTTCAGGAAGTACGCGTGGGATGTTTTCCCAGAAACCACCACCTGTGATGTGTGAGATAGCATGAATGTCATGCTCTGCAATCATCTTAAGTGCCGATTTGATGTAAATCTTAGTTGGTTCTAGTAGGTGCTCACCGATAGTGCGACCTTCTAGTTCTTCACTCTTATCAGCACCAGAAACTTCTAGGACTTTACGAATTAAAGAGTAACCGTTTGAGTGTGGACCACTTGAGCCAACAGCGATAAGTGCGTCGCCTGCTGCTACTTTAGTGCCGTCGATGATGTCAGCTTTTTCTACAACGCCAACACAGAAGCCAGCAACATCGTAGTCGTCGCCTTCGTACATGCCCGGCATTTCAGCGGTTTCACCACCGATAAGTGCACAACCAGCTTGAACACAACCTTCAGCGATGCCAGAAACAACGTCTGCTGCTGTGTCTACATCTAGCTTACCTGTTGCGTAGTAGTCTAGGAAGAATAAAGGCTCACCACCTTGAACGATTAGGTCGTTCACACACATTGCCACTAGGTCGATACCAATGGTGTCGTGTTTTTTCAGATCCAAAGCAAGGCGAAGTTTAGTACCAACACCATCAGTACCTGAAACAAGTACCGGCTCTTTGTATTTCGTTGGAAGTTCACATAGGGCGCCAAAGCCACCAATACCGCCCATTACTTCAGGGCGACGAGTGCGTTTAACAGCACCTTTAATACGGTCTACTAGTGCATTACCTGCGTCGATATCAACACCAGCGTCTTTGTAGCTTAGAGAAGAAGTATTACCACTCACGGGATAGTCCTCGAACTTAAGTTGGATGTGAAAACGGCGCTATTCTAACAGGGCTTGATTACCAAGAGCAAACGTTTGCGCGGTTTTTTTTATTAGAATAAAGATTCTGAAATAACCTTAGAGTTCGTGTATAATCTACAGGTTTGTTTAAATATTGCCGGAGTTGGAAATGAAAGTTGTTGAAGTGAAACACCCGCTAGTAAAACATAAAATTGGCCTGATGCGTGAAGGTGAGATTAGCACTAAGCGTTTTCGTGAGCTAGCGACAGAAGTGGGTAGCCTTCTAACATACGAAGCGACATCAGACTTTGAAACTGAGCGTGTGACGATTAACGGTTGGAACGGTCCAGTTGAAGTTGACCAAATTAAAGGTAAAAAAGTAACAGTAGTGCCAATCCTACGTGCTGGTCTAGGCATGATGGACGGTGTTCTTGAGCACATCCCAAGCGCACGTATCAGCGTTGTTGGTATCTACCGTGACGAAGAAACGCTTGAGCCAGTTCCATATTTCAACAAGCTTGCATCTAACATCGATGAGCGTATCGCTCTAGTGGTAGACCCAATGCTTGCGACAGGTGGTTCTATGATCGCGACTATCGACCTGATGAAAGAGAAAGGTTGTAAGCACTTTAAGATTCTTGTGCTTGTTGCTGCTCCTGAAGGTATCGCTGCTCTAGAAAAAGCGCACCCAGATGTTGAGCTTTACACGGCTGCAATCGATGAGAAGCTAAACGACAAGGGCTACATTGTTCCTGGTCTTGGCGATGCTGGCGATAAGATCTTCGGTACTAAGTAATTCGGTTTCAGCTTAAGTGACTCTAAACAGTTCCTTAACTCGCTGAATTAACTGTATTAATAAAAAGGGAGAGCATTCGATGCTCTCCCTTTTTTGATCTTGTTAGGTTGTGATTCTATTGAATCTAGCCTTATCGATTCATTAATCGATTTGAGCTTTATCTACCACAGTGTTGTCACCTAGCTCATCTGGAAGTACTAGGTTAAGTAGAATCGCTACGATGCCACATAAGCTTACGCCCTGTAGGCTAAAGTCACCGATGCCAAATGCCATGCCGCCAATACCAAAGACTAAGGTAATGCCCACAATCACAAGGTTGCGAGATTTGTGCAGGTCAACTTTGTTTTGAATTAGAGTATTCAAGCCTACGGTTGCGATAGAACCAAACAGTAGAATCATGATGCCGCCCATAACAGGAACCGGAATCGTTTGAAGTAGTGCACCTAGCTTACCTACCAATGCAAGAACGATGGCTGTTACCGCAGCCCAAGTCATGATCACTGGGTTGAACGCTTTGGTCAGCATTACTGCGCCTGTTACTTCACTGTACGTCGTGTTTGGTGGCGCGCCCAGCATAGAAGCCGCAATTGTTGCCACACCGTCGCCAGTGATTGTGCGGTGTAGGCCAGGTTTTTTAAGGTAGTCTTTACCGGTCACGTTAGAGATAGCAAGCATGTCACCTACGTGCTCAACAGCAGGTGCAATCGCAACAAATACCATAAAGAAGATAGCGTTGATGTTGAACTCTGGCGCTGTGAAGTTTGGCAGTGCTAACCAAGATGCTTGCGCTACTGGTGTGAAGTCGACTGCGCCATAAACCAAGCTAGTGATGTAACCCGCGACAATACCACCGAAGATTGGTAGTAGCTTAAGGAAGCCTTTAGAGAACACACTGATGACAATGGTCACTAACAGTGAAATAGAAGAGATCCACAGTGCAGCGTCTGCATCAACAAGCTGAACTGCGCCATCGCCTGTCTTACCTAGTGCCATGTTAACCGCAACAGGCGCAAGGCCTAAACCGATAACCATGATCACAGGGCCAACCACGACAGGTGGAAGCAGTTTATGGATGAAGCCAACGCCACGAACTTTAATTAACGCGCCCATTAGTACATACACAACACCCGCCGCCATAAGGCCGCCCATGGTTGCACCTACACCCCAAGTTTGAATACCAAACATGATAGGCGCGATGAATGCGAAAGAAGACGCTAAGAAGATTGGCACTGAACGGCGTGTAATAAGTTGGAATAAAAGGGTACCGATACCTGCGCCAAAGAGTGCAACGTTAGGATCAAGTCCTGTTAGTAGCGGCACGAGTACAAGCGCACCAAAAGCTACGAACAGCATTTGCGCACCTTGCAAAGCATTTTTCATGATATGTCCTTAAAAATGGTCGTTATATGAAAAGTGAAAAATAAAATTCGCGGGATTCTATCACTTAGCAATCGATTGCTACACCAAATAGATCAAATTTATTTATCTTAGTGATGTTTTATATCCATCTAAGCCCTAGAAATTCAGTTTATAAGTGAGCGATTTATCATGGTCAGGTGATATTTTGTGGTTATTAAACACAGTGGGCGCTATCGACCTTGCCCCTCAATCCATAGTTGCTTATCATCTAGGCACAAGATTTGAATATTAGGATCAGTATGCGCTACAAAGCATTGTTGTTGATGGGACTATTAGCCTCTCCGAGTTATGCCTTAACTCAAGTAGATATTTTTAGTGCTGAAGTTGCGATTAACGCTGAAGACAAACAGCCAGAACAAGTGGCAAGAAATACAGGTATGGAGCAGGTATTGATACGTGCGACTGGCCAAACTGATGTCGCTTCGAATGAGACGATTCAAAAGGCGATGCGCAAGAGTTCGCAGTACATGTCTCAAATGAGTTTTGGCGAAAGCAATGACCAATCAACATTGCGTATGCGTTTTAACGGTGCTCAAATCCGTTCTCTGTTGACTCAAGCACAGTTACCTTACTGGCCTGACACGCGTTCAAACATCCTTGTTTGGCTTGTGGAAGAGGACAACTACGACAAGAACATCGTATGGGAACACTCTAACTCACAGTTAGCAGCTAGCTTACAAGCGAACGCAAAAGAGCGTGGCTTGCCTCTAACGCTGCCTGTGGGTGACTTTGACGATATTACGGGTATTGCGACTTCTGATTTGTGGGGTAGCTTTGTTACGCCAATCAGTAAAGCGAGTCAGCGTTATCCTGTTGATGCTGTGTTGGTGATAAAGACTCAATCTTCAGGCCTACGTTGGGCTCTATACGATCAAAAGCCAAGTCAATTGACGAGTGCACCAACATCGCCTGTAAGTGGTTCACTATCGGGTAACAGCGACACGACTTCTAAGAAGTTAGTTGACCAAATCAGTAACTACTACGCAGGCAAAAGTGCTGTGACGGTAGCGAGTGAGTCATCAGAATCGATTTTAACGCAGTTTATTAGCCTGAATAATGCTCAAGACTTCTTCCAGTTAGAGAACGCACTTAAGCGTCTAAACTCGGTGGCAAGCCTAGATATTCTGAAGATTCAGAACAACGAAGTCACTTTCCGAATTCACTTATTGTCGACTCAACAAGAGTTTGAGCAAGAAGTAGCAAGTATTCGCCAAGTTGCGAAGGTTGAAGAATCTTACATTGAGCCTGAAGTGAGCCCTGAATTTGAAACTCAAGACAACACAATGTCTGTAGGTGATGATTCAACAGACGCTGCTGAAGTCGTTGGTGACGAAACTGACTCAGGCGTACAAGTGATTAAGGGCAACGAGGTATCTGAGGATGCTGAGCTAACGAATACGCCTGACGCAACGTTAGAGGATTCTAGTACAGAAGATCTAACCATCACTGCGCCAGTACATGCTAAGCCAAGCTTGGTATACGAGTGGGTTCGCTCATAATTGTCAGCTGACATGACTGATTGAAATGAAAACTTGAAAAAAGCCCTGCAAGAGCAATCTCGCAGGGCTTTTTGTTTGTAAGCGGTCAGTTTAAAAGCATGGGCTCAATATTATTGCTCGAACTTAGCTTTTTCTCTCTTTTCTACTTCAGAAAGACGCTTCAACTTGATGCCTAACTCTTTGGCTCTAAAGCGAGTAAATAAGATATTGCCCGCGAAACCTAGAGTCGTCAGAAGCAGTTCTACAGCCGCTAATAAACGTTCACCATCGTCTACATACAAGATAGTTAATGCGTGTAGGAAATAGAGCATCAAGACGAAATTTGCCCATGCGTGCGTATAAGGTTTTCCTGCTAAAATGCCCGGTAATGGCAATAACAGCGGGATAGCCCAAGCAATCGCCAGTGTGACATTACTGAGATGAGGGTGCGGTGAAAGCGTCATCTGCCAAGCCACTACCCAGAATAAAAGCGACAAGTTGCCCGCTAAAGCAAGGTAGCGAAATAGCTTGGTTTTGGGAGACATAGCCTTCTCTGGCATATACATCATTGAGAAATTCCCTTCTGATTTATTGCGATGCGCGCTAGGCGTTTACCTAGGTTTTGCGCCAACTCAATCTCTTCTTTGCTAAGTGAAGCGCTCTCTCCAGTACTGCTTGCACCATAAGGCGTACCACCAGTTTGAGTGGTGTGCAGCGCCGGTTCTGAGTAGGGGATGCCCACGACTAACATGCCGTGATGAAGCAGGGGCAACATCATGCTTTGTTGTGTTGTCTCTTGACCACCATGCAATGATGAAGAAGAGGTAAATACGCAAGCTGGCTTATCGATGAGATCACCATTGATCCACATTGATGTCGTGCTATCCCAAAAGTGCTTCATTGGCCCGGCCATGTTACCAAACCAAACCGGACTGCCTAGCGCCAAACCATCACAAGATCGAAGCTCTTGTAACGAGGCAATAGGATCGGTTGGTTGATAGCGTGAATCAGGCTGCTCTTCTACCGTGTACACGTCGTTCACCGTTCTTAACATGGCTTCACAGTTTGGGATAGACTCAACCCCTCGTGCAATCTGCCTTGCTAGAGCTTGTGTGTTGCCGTGGCGGCTGTAGTAAAGAACAAGAATGTTAATGCTCATATTGGATTACAGAATCTCTAGCACTTGCTCTGGTGGACGACCAATTTTTGCTTTGTTGTTCGCGACAACGACTGGGCGCTCAAACAGTTTTGGATTGGTTGCCATCGCGGCGAAAAGATCTTCATCAGTAACTGAAGCATCGCCAAGGTTTGCTTCTTTGTAGTCCGCTTCTTTGGTGCGCATCATGTCGCGAACACTGTCAAAACCAAGCTGAGTGAACAGTACTTTCAGCTGTTCAACTGTTAACGGAGTCTCCAGGTATTTGATGACCTCTGGCTGTACGCCGTTTTCCTGAAGCACTTCTAGAGTTTGACGGCTCTTTGAGCAGCGTGGGTTATGATAAATCACGACAGACATGGTTCTTCCTCATTATTATTTTTGATTTAGTTGTTTAGCTGAAGCCACCAGGGGTGACTTCTTTTTTGTGTAACGTTGAGCTTTCTTTTTATTCGGGTAACGAGCTGTTACCAGTAAACACTCTATTGTAGCGACAAGAAGCGCTCTCGTTGAATCATTAGCTGATCAATTCGAGCATCGTAGCGTGCTTGTTTTAGGCTTCCTAATTCTGCGATTTGGCTTGCTTGCGTGTAGTACTGAATCGCTTTGTTCCAGTTGGCTTGCAGTGCCAAAATTTCTGCACGAGCAGCCAGTTCTTCGTCGCTATTACCAAGGCTCGTATTTACTTTTGAAAGTAAGTACCAGCCATTGGTGTCATTCGGGTTATCGTGCGTGTAACGCTGCAATACGCGAACCGCTTCTTGAAGATCTTCATTTTCAATCAGTGCGTTGGCGTAGTTAATGGTCAGAACCGGGTTGTTTGGTTGACGAACCAGTGCCGATTTAAGTTCTTTAATCGCAATCTCAGGCTGCTTCTTCTCGATGTGCAGATCCGAAATAGCATCTAGATAAAACAGGTTGGTTGGATCGCTGTTAATCAGCTTGTTCAGGATGGGCTCTGCTTTGTCTAATTTTTTAGAGTCTAGGTAAACCAGTGCTTGGCCATATTCTAATGACGGAACCAAAGCTTTAGGGGCTTTCTTTAGCTGACGCTCAAACCAATCAAGAGCAGCATCATTATTAATGCCAGCATAGCGCGCAACAATGCGGGCTCTTGCTAGGTGGTAGTCCAGAGAGGGAGCCAGTTTCAGTGGCGGGTAACTACGAGCACGAGCACGTGAATCGGTAATTCGGTCTTCTGGTAATGGGTGAGTCAGTAGCATTGGCGGTGGTGTGCTCGCATAGCGATATTCATCAGCTAAACGGCCAAAGAAACGTGGCATCGCATTCACATCAAACCCAGCTTTTGCTAGCGTGTTGATACCAAAGCGGTCGGCTTCTTTTTCATTACTACGGGTGTAGTTGATTTGGCTTTGCATATTACCCGCAGTCGTTGCCGTTAGGGCTGCAATGCCGGCTTCAGGAGCTGCAATTGCCAGTAATACAGAGGCTGCTAGCGCTGCAATGGTTGCTGGAGAGCGGCGCGCTTGGTCTTCCATACTACGCGCTAAGTGACGTTGGGTTACGTGCGCGATTTCGTGCGCTAATACAGAAGCTAATTCACTTTCAGATTGTGCATGCAGGAATAGACCTGAGTGCAAAGCAACATAACCACCAAAGAAAGCAAAGGCGTTGATGTTGCGGTCACGGATCATAAAGAACTGGAAAGGTGTCTTTACATCATTTGCGTTCGCGACCAGACGATGGCCAAGAGTATCAATATATAGATTTAGAACTGGGTCGTTTACGATAGGCTGGCTACTTCTGATGATGCGCATGTAGGCATCACCATAGATAAGCTCTTGGTCGATAGTGAGTGTGCCGCCAGCAGCGGTACCGATATCTGGTAGCTCCAAACTATTGGTATTCGCCATAGTTGGGGTGCTTAATGTAGCTGCGATGCATAAGCAAGCAATTGAGCGAGCGCGTTTAAACATATTAGTCAGTAATACTCCGTTTCTTCTGACAGTAAGACAAGTGCAATGGAAATTGGTTCTTTATCTGATTTAACCTTTGCCAAGTGCGTGCGCTATCATGAAGGAGGATGAATGAATGATGGCGCGTTTTCAAAAACAGATTACAATACGACCCTTATAATAAGCATCGAGCTCAAGAATGACACCTAATATTCTAGATTTACGCCAAGAGCGCTGTCCAATGGCGCTATTATTAGCCAAGCGTCACAGTGTAAAGTTAGAAGTAGGGCAGTCATTGTCAATTTATGTGTCTGATAACAGTTCGATGAAAGATATTGTTACTTATTTGTCTAAGCAAGCCTATGACGTCATCACTGAGGTTTGCTCTAATTACCATCATCTCCTCGTCACTAAAAAGGAATTGCAGTCAGATGCTTGAAATGGTCAATCGTTGGTATAAACGACGTTTCTCTGATCCCCATGCTGTCAGTTTGGTTGCCATCATTCTCTTCGGCTTTATTACGATCTACTTCTTTGGTCACCTAATTGCGCCACTCTTGGTTGCAATTGTGTTGGCTTATTTGCTTGAGTGGCCTGTTACCCAACTTCAAAGACTCGGTGTTCCAAGAACGCCTTCGGTGATGTTGGTGATCATGATGTTCTTTAGCGTGATGCTACTTGCGATCTTTGGCTTGGTACCAACCATTTGGCAACAAGTGGGCAATCTAATTAATGATATCCCAAGCATGTATGGCAGCTTGCAAAACTTCATTGCGACGATTCCTGAACGCTATCCAGAATTAGCTAACCTGCAGATCGTTGAGTCCATTATGTCTAACGCCAAGAACAAAGCGTTAGGTTTTGGTGAAAGTGTTGTCAAAGGTTCTCTTGCTTCTCTTGTGAGCTTAGCGACCTTAGCGGTTTACTTGATTCTTGTACCACTGCTTATTTTCTTCTTGTTAAAAGACAAAGAAGAGATGATCAGAATGGCGAGCGGTGTACTTCCTCGAAATCGTCGTTTAGCGACCAAAGTATGGGAAGAGATGAACCAGCAAATCTCGAACTACATTCGCGGTAAAGTCTTAGAGATTTTAATTGTTGGTGGTGTTAGCTACGTAACCTTTGCGATTCTGGATCTGCGTTATTCAGTCTTGTTGGCTGTCGCGGTTGGCTTCTCGGTACTGATCCCTTATATCGGCGCGGCAGCTGTGACTGTTCCTGTGGCGATTGTAGGCCTGTTCCAGTGGGGATTAGAGCCTCAGTTTTACTGGTTGCTTCTCGCTTACGGTATTATCCAAGCGCTAGATGGTAACGTGCTCGTTCCTGTTCTTTTCTCTGAAGCGGTGAACCTGCACCCAGTGGCCATTATTGTTGCCGTGTTAGTGTTTGGTGGACTGTGGGGATTCTGGGGCGTGTTCTTTGCTATCCCGTTGGCAACGTTAGTTAAGGCGGTTTGGAATGCCTTACCGAGTCACGCATTAGACGATGACCCCGAACATCAAAAGTAATTGATCTTGTTATAGAAAAAGGCCGAACATCCATGATGTTCGGCCTTTTTGCTCTTAGCTTAATAATTAGCTTAATAATTAGCTTAATGAGTGTTGCTATTGCCTTAGAAAGTGATGAATCTAAGTCATTAACTCACTCAAATCGCCCTTAAGCTTCTTGATTGAAGTAATCTAGAACCACTTCGTGGTGAGTCTTAGTCTTGAACTTGTTGAAGACATGTTCAATCTGACCTTCTTCATCAATTAGGAAGCTAATACGGTGCAGACCGTCGTAGATTTTACCCATGAGTTCATACCCTTGGAAATCTTTTTAGACTCAACTTTTGACAATTTCTAACAAACTCTATATTTAACAGTGAGTTAGTTTGGTAATTTCTCTTTTTGAACCTCAATTATAGTAGTTGTCATAATTTTTTGTAAATCGGGCTGATTTTGACGCTTTTCCAAGCGCAAACTTGTCATAAAAACTAAGGCGTTGCTATAAGTTGAAGTTGATAGTCATTACGATGGGATCACTTGGTGATCACATGTACACTTGTCACTCAACTCGCTTTTGGACATTTCTGAGTAATGAACCATACAGAGCCCTGATTTTTCGGATTACTTCTAGTATTGCAACTATGTAACCAGCCTACATGTGACAGGCCAAGTTCCCTTATTCACTACAGTTACTGATATCATGCTGAAAAGAATTTGATATCTCTGATTTTAGTGTGTGAAATTTGGTACGAGTTTCCTGTATTATCTCCATAAAGTATCGAAGAAGTACCTCGGGCGCTCCTAGTACTCAGCGCTCTAGTATAGAAGCTATTATGACACAAAGCGATTTTAGAGATTTAATGTATAAGATTAAGGCCGATGCTTGCTCCGATTTCTCTGGAGTTGGTGTTATTGTGTCTGATTCTCCTGCGAGTTTACCAATAGTAAGTCTACGAGATACATCACCAAAGTTATCCGGTTCGGTGGTTGAGATTTTGGCAGAGCTTTCTAGCTATAGAAGCAAATATCATGATGGGTTTCATATTCTAAATAGAAAAGGAGAAATTACGCATGTCGCTCAGTATTTCTCTCCACCGATTATTAAAGAATTGAACATCGATACTGTTCGCCCAGTAGGTGGGCGTTTCGTAGCTGCTCTTTTCGGCTCAGCAATTCCTGATGTAATAATGACCGGGGTTATCAGTGAAAGACATGGCCTTTCTATCTTTGTAGGTGGCAAAGAAGTATATTTTGAGAAAGCATAATGATTAGCCTTATTCCAATAGGTAGAGTTATTACCCTCATTGCTGTCGTATACGCAGTCGTTAGCTGTCTAATCCTCTGGGCTGTGTATGACGAAAGTACATCGTTCTTGTCAGCTGTATCAATAGGAGCTAGCGGTTCAGCTGTTTTAAATGGTCTACTCGCCATTCTATTTTATTATGGCTGGGAGAGAATTTGGGGGAAATACCCTATCCTAAACAGACTTTTATTCCCCAACTTAAACGGGACATGGGATATGACGATCCATTGGGAGTGGGAAGGAAAGCAAGGTACATCGCAAGGCAGAGCTGTGATTAAACAAAGTTTTCTGAATATCGGTATGGATGTAGAGGCTGAAGATTCTGACTCTCAAACTTTACTGGCTAAGCCTAAAAAAGATGCAGAAACTGGGAGATCAGAACTATATTATGTTTTTTTAACCACCCCAAAACACAAATCACACTCACAGCCTCAACAACCATATAAGGGTACAGCTATTCTTAAGCTAGGTCTGGATGATGATGGATTACTTCAAGGGAATTATTTTACTAGTCGAAAAACCGTCGGTTACTATGTGTTAAAACGTGTTAGCCATTCTGATTAAAATCATACCGAAAGTTAACTCTACCTTGCTAATAGTGATAAATAGCATAAAAGCTCGACAATTAACTATCAAAGTAATATGCCTTTATTTTTTCTCAATAATAACCTCTACTTGAATTGGTTGATGACCTCGAATAAACAGGTAAGCACTACACTCGAACTGCCAAAACCAACGTAACCTAGAAATAAATAAAAACGCAAAATCTACGTTTTCACCACCATTAACTATACCTTGCATAGCATTGATGTCATTGATACTAGGATCAACTGAGAAACTTGGGTGTGTGTGCCACTCTCCTAAATAATTGAAGCGTTTGTAATCAGAGCCTGTTTCTTCATAAAACTTCTGCAATGCCAAATCGTGTTCATCAGAATCTCTGAAAAAGCTAGAAGTCGTCCCTCTTTTCACATCAACAGAAAAGTCAACGATCCGGAAGGCCTGTTCGCCTAAGTCTTCCCCCATAAGCATTCCACCTATTTCACGCTTGCCAGCCTTTAACATATGAAGCCGAAGCTTTTTCAAAACACTATTCGGAAGAATTATTTGCATCTAATTGGCCCTTAGGTGGCAGGTAAGCTTGCAATATTTGGATAATCTCTTCTGAATCAATATGTTCAGCAGTTTCTCCCCACTTGCCTTCTGGTAGCAGGTCGATAGGGCGAGTATCAAAAGGCTGTTGAAAAAGCCATTCTGACGACATACCAACGATATACGCAGAATAAGGGAATATACTAGCTTCAGGTCGAGCTAGAATATCGGTTGCGAACTGAGTAGCATGAGCACTCATAATGGAGACTTCAGCATCATTTGCTATTAACGGTGTATCGTCATCCATTTGAGCACTATAGTCATTTGCTTTTGTGCTATGCAAGAACTCTACACCTTGTCCTTCGCACCAATTATATATTTGAGCTCTCGCAGACAGTGGGACAGGGTCTAGCTCAGGTCTTGACCTTGCCACAAGGCCGCCAATTCCACCACCAAAAACTTCAACCCAGATCATTGGTTTTTTCTTGCGCACTGAAACAGACGCAATCCAGTTGAATGCTAAAGGCTCTGCTGTAGCATCTATAATGAGATCGCAATTACCGAGTGATTCTAACGCCCCAGACATTGAACTAGAGCTTTCTTGTCCACCTAACGATAATCTAAGGATCTGTGTATCAACGCGAGGGTTAATGTTTTGTAATCGCTGTTGTAATGCAGGTGCTTTATGAGCTCCAACATAGTTGAGATCTAAGTCATTTCTAACAATGTTGTCAGGAAAAAAAATGTCTTCATCAATGAGCAAAAAATTTCCTACCCCAGATCTACACAAACTTGCGGCAACTTTGGAACCAACAGAGCCACACCCAACTAGTCCTACTTTTTTATCGCTCAATGATAAAAATTGATCAGGTAATCTATTTTTGTGCTCCGGTATTTTAATCGTCGTGTAACGTATTAATTTTCGTTCATCGATAGAACCAAAGAGAGTCAATAAAACCCAATTATCTTTATCCCCCATAATCAAGTTTGCAATTGAATCTGTTTGTAGAACTTCATGATACAGCTCTAGCATTTCTGATGTTTCAAGTAATTTTTTTAAATCAGATACTTCTGGTTGTTCTGATATTTCTGCACCAGAAAAACGTACTACGAAGGCTTGTTCTTCTCTATTACCGTCAGGTAAGTTGAGATTGCTTGTCCAAATTGGATTATCTTTGTCTCCCACCTTTAAAAGAGAACTAATGAAGACCCCGCCCACCTTACGTTCTCTGATCCAAGCTCTTTCTGTTTTTCTCTCTGTGAGCGCTTTGAGTGCATTTAGGTCTCCTTCAGCAAGCAAAAAACGACAAGTTTTGATGCGCGTATCACGCCCTAAGGAAGGTATATGTGCTGATTGTGCATGCGCCATATACCCTTCTTCTCCCTGCTCTTCTAAAAGTAGTCGGTAAACACTTTCAATCATATCTGAGCCACTTATTGACGATTGCCAATTATCAGGCCTATGCTCTAAACATAGTTCACCGTTCGGCCCATACTGATGCAAAGAGACCCTCGTTTTATCTTCTGTATAGATCATTGGTGGTGAATCAGGGAATACGCTCGGGTACACCATCTTAAAGTGATAAGTTGTATTTAGATGAAATACATGAAATGTCAAACACATTGCCAATTCATTATCTGGATCAGCCTGCCACTTGCCTACTTCTAACCAGCCTATTTTAGACTCAAGCTCCGATACAGCCGCTCTTTCTAAAGAAAACCTTTCTTTTTGAAGAATCCACCACATCACGCAAATCCATCCGGCTTCTTAGGTTTTCTTGCAACATCACCAAATGCAATGTTTGGGGTTGCTAAGGTTGATGCTGCCGTCGCAGCAGACAACAAACTAGAGGCTCCAGATTTTGTTAAACTTAATAGATCTTGGTGAACCAGATTCGTTACATTCTGACCGATTCTGCTTTCCAGGATACCCGACATTCGGCGGTGTTCAGCTTGTTGTGCTGCTGAGTAAAAATCTTCTCGAGCCTGACTAAGCCAGGAGAAAAAGGCTTCAGCGCGTTCAGGATATGTTTCCCATTTATCGGCAAAGTTCTCCATGGCATCTGTTGGATTGTTGATTACATACTTCTGTCCATCATAGTGTATTCCTTCCTCCATCTTGAATAATATGGAGAGCAGCGCCGAACCTATATTATCTTCACCTTGATATGCATGAGCAGATAGCGTTGTAAGAATTATTGATATGGGTTTATCTTTTGAATTACCTTCAAACATCATGTCACGATGACGTTTAAGTATCATTATCGCTGATTGCAAGGGTGTTCTGACGCGATAACTCGGGATGTCTTCAATACTGGCTTGTATACCTTTAGTTTCCATTTCTTTCAGTATTTCGCGGCGTTTTCTTTCAAAGTTCTCACCCATTCGAAATTTAAACCATTCAGCATATCCACGAGGGTTCGATCTCGGCCAGTCTGATGTAATTTGATAGTACTGAGGTAGTACTTCATTATCTGTTATAGCTATTGCCGTCTCAGCAAATTTAGTATCAAAGTTCTTCTGTTCTAGTAGAAGACGTTGTTGTTCAGCGTTTGGGATACAGGGAACGACATCCATGTGGAATTGCGCGCCGTCAGCATATTCTAGCCTCCAACAGCGCCTCTGCTCAGCGACTGGCTTTTTGATACCCTTGCTTTTGCGATATAACTCTAGTTCATCCCCCATGAGCACTTTTAAATCTTGTTGCGAGAGAGACGACTTATCGAGATAAGTCAAAGAGCACGCACAATCAATATCGTATTCTTCCTGTGCTGACAAAGGTTTAATGACTAATCCTAGACGAAAAGAGCCTTGTACATACACGTCAGGAGAGTAATCTTTTACCGTTGACTCATCTCTATGAAGCCATTCCCCTACAGACTTATAGCTTTTCTCAGCCTGCTCATATCTAGACTGTGGGATCTCTAATGCTTTGGCCAAAGCCTCTAGATAAGTATCCGCTTGCTTTGTAACTGATACAGACATACAACCTTCTCCTGCCTTATGGGAACATCATTCCGTTACTTCAATAATGCAGCTTTTGAACGTTGATGTTGTATAAATGCCAAAAGTTGCATAGCTAGAATACTCCTTAGAATCAATCATGTACAATTTGCAACCGCCATTTTTACAACGACATATTTAAAAGGTGTATTCGTAACATATGGGAATACATGCTCTGGCTGGAGTCTATCTGGTATGCCACAAAAATAGGCTGTAATTGAAAATCTACACTGTATAAATCGAGATTGTCCTGAAATTTGTGTAATTGTTACTTTAATATCCTTTATCTGAGACTTATTTGATGTTGCTGATCGGAGTTAGCACCGACTGACCTAACATCATTGCCAGTTATATCTAAAGCGGGGACGAAAATATTTGAACCATCAGGTCTATCGTAAAGTCTGCATACTGAATGATTCCCTGCTTGTAACATTTGGCCAAATTTGAAAAGTGTACTGGCTGGGGAGATACCGAAAACATGTATCACCTTAGAGCGCCATGAATCTTGAATTGTCCTTATGGCTTGCCTAGCAAGAACTGAAAAATTATCTAATTGTTCTTTTGAGTTAATGCAGTTAGGGTCGGGGTCAGTATTAGTGATTCTAATCCAGCCTATTTTCTTATCTCTAACTTTTTTAGCCAATTCTTCGGGAAGAGCATTGGTATCTAACTTTGCTGTGAGTTCGAAAGAAAGGATTGCTTCTTCCTGGTCAGAATCGTCACCTACTTCATACGAGATATTAAACTGCGAGGTTAAGATCGGAGATTCCTTTGGCCAACGCCAAGTTTTTGCGATTCGATCATATTGGAAAATTTCTACATGCCTAGCTTCACCGATAATCCTTCCAGCTAGAACTAGTACTGGAACCAAATGCAACGGGAAAATTCCTAGAGATTCAGGTGTCATAGATGATTTCTGAGATGGTTTGTTACTTGTGAAGCTAATTAATTCTCGTATATCTGACTCATGTTCATGAAGAAAATGCCCCCAAAACCCAAAACGTCCTCGGTCATCTCGCTGTGTTCTTCGGAGCATGTGTTTGATTTCTGGGAGTGGACCAAGATTTCGGCTAAGTGCAGAACTGCAAAGTTCTGTTTTGGATACATTTGTTGGTACTTGAGCTAAGTCAGCGAGTAGAGTTATGAGTTGTACGGTGGGATACTGCAAACTACCCAATAACAAATTAACTCGGGCAGTATGTTCATCGCGCATATGTTGTAAATCGGATGCTGAATGTCCAGCTACATCTATCCTATCTATAAGTCTATGGTGACCGTCACACATAAGCATGATGTTGTCTGGAGAGTCTGATAGTGCATGAGAGCTCTCATTCCCTCTAGGTCCATCTGGATCGGAAGCTACAATGTGAGCCAAATATGCAACCCTTGCATTTTTTGTTGTTAAAGGAGTAGAGCCAAGATCTTGACCACACCCCCGGTACATACACCTTCCTCCAGCATCATGCCATACCTTAGAAGCTGTAAGGGGTGATATTGCTTTACCTCGACCTTGGCCAAATAGTACATCCCTTGCTTTCTTTAGGGCGGTAATATCTTTGACTTTTGCTTCTAGCAACGTCCAGTCAAATTGTGAGGTCTTACTTTCTACTAATACGTCATAAGGAAGCTCTATACGTTTAAGCATGTTCTTCTTAGACAGCACCTTGAGAACGGACACAGCTTCCGTACCTAAATCACCTACCATTAACTGCGACGGTTTTTCACCCTGTTCATAGACCTTGAAGATATGTTTGGCATAAGCATAAACTATTAGTTTTCCATTTGAGAGGCATAAAGAAAGCCATTCTGCCAATTCTGCGTCAGATAAACCTGACGGATGACCTTTAAGTACCTTCAGTTCGTTTTGCACTTGTAATCCTTTTCCATCATTTAACTGCTACTCATTATTAACTGACTCTGACCCAATTTCTTCCTTTCGGTTGCAGACAAGTAAGAACAATAATCAACCAAGCTCATAATGTGGTATTAGTTAGATTTGGTCAAACAGAGGTAACGAGGGTTACTAAAAGTAACAAATATTTCCAGTTAAAACGCTTTCGTACTGTCAATCCCCGATAGAAATGTCCACTTTTAGGAGAAAAGAAATGGAGTCAACGTGAGTGGCTGGCGGTGAATTGGTCAAGTTCAAGAAGGAAAAGGCTCGCTAATGCGAGCCTTATATCTATCAATTGATAGGGATGACGAGCTTACCACTTCTTGCTAAAAGCACCTCGTCTTTAACAACAAATGCCTCTACGAAGTGATTCCCTTTATAAGAGGTTGTTTCTTCTTTGATTTTTCCACCGATTTCAAACCCACCTCGTAATTGACCTAATCTACCCGCTTCTTCTCCAGTGTTAGTAATTTGCCAATATACGTCTGAGTTGGGAGGAATATCATCTGTAACCGTGAACTTAAGCGAATAGTTCTTGCCAAAAATAATTTGTTGGACAGCTCTAGCGAACGGATTGACGCCATTTTTATTACGATACTCAACATCTAAGTTGACACTACCAACGCTCTCCACTTCTTCCCATCTATGACGCGCGCAGTAAGGAGGAATAGGGAAGTTAGGTTGACTTGCTTCGCCCAAGATTTCATCATAGGTAGCTGCTGTGGCAGATTTCTTGGTAACAGAATGAAAGCTATCTCCGAACACACGGCGCCATTTTTTAATAGATTCAGTTCGATCTGTTTCATCAAATGCATCTTCTATCCAAGTTCTATAATCGCCGATCTTTGTTTTGAAAATCGTATACTTTTCTTCATTCCAGTGACGAGTAAACGTTTCTTCGGTTCGTACTGGATTGACTATTTCTGGCATTGAATCGTAAAAACTTAAATAATCATCCAAACGGGTAAAAATTGTCTTTAAGGTGGTAGCAATATCTTTGAAGAGCTCACTATTAGGTTCGTAGTCTTGAACCATATTACAAATCAAAGTGGTTAAAAGTATTGATTTACATGAAAACGTAGTTTTTATGTCACGAAGATACTTGATAAGGCGAATACATTTAATGAGGTTGTTGTTACCTACTACTGAATTCTTGTCGGCGACCCACTTCTTGTATGATTCAGGGTCAGTAAGCTCAAACTCATTGGTGTGTCTATTCGCAATCAAATATTGTGTATGATTACCTAAAACGGTTTCTGTTACTCGTACAATACATGGAACAACATCGATATGAAAATCACCTGAATAATCAAGATAAACACAACGAGTGTTATAGTGAACCATATCTTTATAGATACTTGACCCCTTAAAAGCCTGATGAAGTTTTGTTATGTAGTCTTTAGGCTCCCAATTATCATTTTCGTCCATAAAGAAGACTATATCAGCGTCAAACTCTTTGTTTTTAACTGGCTTGATAATCGTCCTATGTCCGTATGACCCCTGAGGCGAGGTGTTCCTAAAAATCCCTTTAAAATCGTCGTGATCTTTTACATACTTCTCAACAGACGCTGAAGTGGTAGTAACCTTGTTAATTCGAGCTTGATTGAGATTGACCACTTCTGTTAGGAATTCAGTAAATATTTTTTGATGTCTCACATGGTTTCCTTACTTAATTAAATAACTAATTTCTTGGTCTTTGTTTATTTGTAATGACCAAGGGTAACCAGCACCATCAAAGTGGTGTACGTTTATCTGCTGACTAAGGTGATTTTGATTAAACTCCGCCCCTATGCGCATGATTAGCGAGGCTTGAGCCATAAGGGTCAAATGAACTTCAGTAACGTAGGGGTACTTCTTAAGAAGGGTGTTATTTATTTCGGTTCTAAGGGAGGCAACAAAGTTTGATTGCTCTACATCTGAGAACATATTTCCAACGTTTCTACTTTCAACTCTATAAGCAATAGCGCGATCTAACTCTAGACTTTCAAGAAAGGTCTTTAAGTCATTATCAAAAGAGACTTCTATCGAAATGCCTAGCTTTGTTACCTGAGAATCTAGAACCTCCGGCTTTTCCATAATTTCTGAGCACTCTAATTTTTGACCTCGACTTCTAGCATCTCGACAGTCTAACCATCGTTCCTTGTGCTGCTTCTTGTTGTCACGGTTCCAGCAGTAGTAATTTACCAAACGCTTATTTCCAACCAAGTAACCTAAAGTAAAGCAATGCGGAACATGAGCTATAGCTCCTAAAGCGAGTGGCTTGTTTGGTTCAAAGCCATTTAATTTCTGAAGTGATTCGTCGTAAAACTTCTGAAGTTTGGCGCATGATTCTTTTAACCAGTCCTCAAGAGTCTGCTTTCTAGATTTCCACATGAAAAGGTCATCATGTAACCCGGCTGGTTCGATTGTGGAACTAAAACTGCTGCACAGGGTTGGAGCGGCAGCCCCATCTAAGCTTCTTAAATCGATACTCTTTGCTCTGTTCTTTGAGGCTGACTCACCAAATAGCATTGAGTAAACTTCAAAGAAGAATCCTACGACGATCATTACTATTGAGACATAAACACCTACCAACGTCGCAATTTCATATGTTGAGTCAGACGCTGTATCAATGACGAATGAGTATTCACCATTGCTAAACTGAATTGCAAGTGAGCCAATTGCCGTAAGAGTAAAGAGCTTTATGCCTAAGCTCATAAGATAGCGCGAGCCTGAAAGTCGGCGCTGAAAAATTACGTAACCAAAATCAAGTAGTTGATCTATCCATTTCAAACTTCAAGTCCTATATATCTAGAAAGTAATTGATTCTAACCTATAAGGTATTTATTGCACATTGATATATGTGTATGTAAATGCCTATTCATATTTGGTTATCTATTCGTTTGTACAGACTTTCACCCCCATATTACATCTCGGGGATTAACAGCGAACAGCATGAGAAGAAGGGATGATTTTTAGTATTGCAAAAGCCCTGAACAGGGTGTGAATGAGTAAAAGATCTAAACAACTTTGGGGCACTTTGGAGTTAGAAAGTGCCACGGGTAAAAATTCAGTCTGTGAAGGTTTTGGACATAAACGAGTTTTGATTTCTGTGAGTTAAGGTGTGTTAGGATAAGATCAGTTAGGCCAAACCTATTCTCACGCTGCGTTCTGATAACGGTACTAACTGTGTGAGGCAGCAACACAGAACATGTTCAACTTACAAGGGTAAATGAGTTAAAAAGGTATTTCTTTTTCTGCAACAGGTTCAAGTATCTCAATAACATCATCACACATTTCTTCACGTGTTCTCTGGTCAGCATAGTCTGAGCCTTCATTTACTCGGGGACGCTTTAATGAATCAAGTGCATCATTAATCGTTCGTAGAAGAAGTTCGTTGCCAAACTGTATAGCATTCTTTTTTTATCTGATATTTGCAATTGACCTACAAATTCGGCCATCTGTTTTTCTAGTTAATCAATCTGACCATGTAAGTCTACTTTTTCTTGCTCCCAACCATCTACTTCTCTTTCAAGCAACTTACTTTGGTACTCCTGTGCAGATAATAAGGCATTCCTAGCCAATTTAATGTCATGATCCTTGCGTGATTCACCAAGTGTATTGAGGACTCTCCAATCAAGTAATAGTTGGATTGCGGGAATGACCGTTAAATATAACAACGTCAATAGAGCTGGGTAAGCGAGGTCACTTAGTACATCAAATTTGGTGGTTTTCCGTTTCAACCTTGATATCTAAGGATGTAAACATGAACTCCAAAATAAAGGCGTGATTAACCAGCGCCCAAGATAGTACAAATGCTCCAACTATAGGTATTTTCATTCGTTGAGCTAAAGTATCACTTACAGGTTTGATGATTTTGTTATGCATAAATTATTTTATTTAATCAATAACGTATGTTATCTCAAATGTAAAATAGGAACTAGAACCAACACCACCTGGTCCCCACACTCCTCATCCATTCTCAATTTACGCGCATAGTTATATTAATCCACTTAAGCATGGTTTGTAGTGAATTCATTGCTCGAAGCTTGGAACAGCTTTTGCCAAGATAAATACAGAGTTTAATCTGTATTTTATAGATTGATTCAGATTGATAAGTTAATGATATTATTACTTGTATTAATTTGGATGTCAGAACAACTAATGATAAGCCCTATCGCTTTAGTGATGTGGATTCACGACTCAATTCTGTAGAGATATCACTTCCTGAGATTCGTAGGTCATCCAAAAGATTTTGTGATATAGGGTTACCATAATGTGACTGTTCACAATGATGACGGTATCCAGAGTATACACCCCATGCTAACAGGCGCGGCCAGCTTAAGTTCTTAAAATAGTCATCGCCGCTTTCTTGCAAAGCAACGGCCGCTTGTTTTACTTCGTCCATATGGGAGCAGACACTATGATTGTAAAAAGCTGCTGGTACACCAAGTTCACGTGTTGCAATATGTCTAGATTCTTTACCAAATTCTTGACTTTGAGATGTTGACTTTGTTCGACCTATAAATCTAACAAAAATGCTCACAACCAACCAACCAACGACTGCTATCCCGATAAATTCAAACATGAAACCTCATTAAAAGTGCAGGAGTAAAAACAGCATTATATTATAGCTTTTAAATTCCACAACGATAGACTCTAAAACTGATAAGTTGATCTACTGGATTAAAATTACAGATAGCCGATATCATCGACTATAAGGCTCTTGGGTGAGCATACTGCGTCTTAATTAGCTTTCAAGTTTACTACTACACTGATTAGAAAAAATAGGTCAAATTGCCACCCGTAAAGTGTGGTAGATAAGAGCACTAACTTGAAAAGGGGCAAAGACGCGTTAGAAGGACCAAAAAGAAGTTATCCATTTATCACACTCTATTAGTCTTAGGGAGCATTGTTACTCTTCAACAAGAGCTTTGGCCACTACTGAATCGGTCGCTTTTTTTAGCATATCAGCCATCTCTGAACTAAATGCGAGTTCAGGTCTATGCTCTGAGCGTTTAGGTATACAAAGTTGCTTGTGAAGAGAAATAAGGTTCCGTACGCTAGTAGAAAACTTAGCATTAGCCCGACAAACTAGTTTAAAAGATTGCACAGCTTCACTCTCAACCCCAGCACACCTAACTATCCCATAAAATTGAGTCTTAAGGATGTCTTTAAAAGACTGAATCATTGCAGCAGCATCGGTTAACTCTTTGATGGATTCAGCATCAAAGAATTTTTCAGGATGCTGCGAATCTTCAATAAAGGTATAGAGCGTATTAAGGGCATCAACCCTGCTATCGATAGAACTCTTAAGGTGTGCGATGGCAAGCTTAACGTCATCACTCATAAACTCACCAGTTGGGCTAATCAAGTTAGTTCCAATTTCAAGGTCAATAGCTTCTGTTATTAACCGGCCTATCTCCACACTAGCTTTACCTTCAAGCGCTGCGATAATTTTACTCATGACTACCCGCTGTTCTATTATTTTAAAGGTATTCTATAAACTCTGATGTGCCGCGTAGCCAAACCTTGGTTTTGACAACAACAGTCCCCACACTCATCGAATCAAGAAGCCAAAAATGCCGATATTACCCGCTGCCTAAAAGTCCCGAGCCGAAGCTCATCAAGCGCGCCAAGTACGTCATCAATATTCTTCGTGCTACTTGTCGTGCTATTCCATACCAGTTTAGAACTTATTTCTTCTCGTTCTTCTAGCAACTCTTTTTCGTTTAGACGGTTGCGCTTAGTGTCAGGATCGGCTTCTGCAAACCTTTCCCACTTTGCATACATACACGACTCAGGGATATCTTGTTCAATCCTCTCGGCATACTCGATCAAGCTTTGTTCAGCAAAGGTGAATAACCACGCTTGTTGATTTGTCGCGCAGTTCACACGAAGAATTCGGCCTAAGACTTGCCTAAAATACAATTCGGTTTTGACCGAACTCATGTGGCAACATACTTGAAGACGCGGAATATCGGTCCCTTCACTAATCATACCAACGCTAACAATCCACTGAGTGTCACTTTGTCTGTACCTTTCAATCTCAGCTAAAGGTTCTTCATGCCGATAGGTCACTATTGAGACCGATTGAGCGTACTTTTCAGAAAGTACCTTTCTAATTGTTTGTGCATGCTGAACTGATGCGGCAACAACTAACCCTCCAGCCGCTGGGGTTCGAGAGCGGATTTCTGTAAGCTTTTTGCAACCTAATCCAAGCAAGTACTCCATCGCATCTTCATTATGAATGATGCTTTGATAAGAGGTCTTAGTCTGCTTAATCATTTCTAATATTGAAGAGAAAGACTCCATCTTCTCATCGTTCGTCACGGTCAAATGCTCATTATCAACCAAAACAATCTTAGGGACTCTGCAAACCTTATCGGCGATTGCTTGCTTCAGCGTGTATTGATAATCAACCAAAAGAATTCCATCTGGGTCGCTATACTCACCAAGAACAATCGGCAAAGAGTCCGAACGCCACGGAGTCCCTGAAAGCGCAAGAGTATACGTTGCGAGTCCTTGAATCTTTGCAAGGACTTGTTGCCCCCAAACATTCGCGTTTTCAATCTCTGAACCAGAACAATGGTGTATCTCATCGAAGACAACGAATACTCTGTGATTTCGCAGCGTCAGCCAAAACTCCTCATTTAGAAATTGAATCGACTGATAAGTGAGAGACCGTCCAATAGAGCCTAATCCTCCATTAAAGGTACAATTAAGAATCTGTGAAAAGGTTATCTTTATTCCGCTTGAAACCGTTAAAGAGGGGGATAAACACAATACAAGGTCAATCTTGTCCTCTTGCAGTAATCTTGAAGCAACCGTCGCAGCCAATACCGTTTTTCCTGCCCCAGGCGTTGCTTGGCAGAAGAAGTGCTGCTGGCTTGAGCTGTATTTATGTAACGCCTTCTCTGAGCACTCTGCTTGCCATTGCCTTAGCACGACGGATTGTCCTCTGAGAGTGTTTTGAGAACACTAGTTAGTACATTTACGCTGCCCAACAATTGTCCTGAATGTTCTTTTGCTTGTTCAAGAAGTGGGATTAACCTCGGTTCTAGTTCAGGAAAACGACCGCAGAGAGATTGATACTCATTAATCTCCCCTAAAACAATCTCTAGCTCACCTTTGTACTGATTGCATTCGTGTCTTAGTACCGAATAATCAGAAGCAGCGGAAAGGGTAGCCTTAGTGTTTTCTGATCCAATATAGACTTGAAGACCTTTAAATAAGTCCGTTTGAAAGTATCGTTTTTGCTGCCCCGTCCCCTCAACTCGAAGCCAATTGTTCTTAACCAAACGTAGGAGTTGACGGTAAACCTTACGACGAGCATCATCCAGATCAACATAGGAGTCATCAATGGAAACAAATGCATCTCTTAGTTCAACAACTAAAAAACCATCCATCTCTTTTTCGATCAATAACTTGTGCATTTCATTACTGATTTTTATACAACGCTTCATGTACTGCATATACCATTAAAATACTAAGGATTGCTTAGTATACAGAAATCGGTAAAACTAAGAAAATCTTAGTTACGATGAGATTAGAGATATGAAACTCAAGTGCCATTCGAAAACCCAATTCCCGTGCGGCTCAAAGAAGCACGCAAAAAAGCAAACCTCTCTCAAAAAGCGTTGGGAGGGCGTATAGGTATGGATGAAAGCTCTGCTAGCCCTAGAATGAATCAATATGAGAAGGGTAAACATACTCCAGACGTACAAACCTTAAAGCTATTAGCCAACGAATTAGGTGTGCCGTTAAGTTATTTCTTTTGTGAAGATGAGATTTCTGCTGAGTTAGCAGTGAACCTGAACAGGCTCTCTGAAAAGGATAAGCAGAAGGTTCTTGATATGACTGCTCGACTGATTGATGAATCGTGGGAGGGTAGTAGTTCGTAAGCTCGTTAAGCGGTTTTAAATCAGAGCCAGTGCCGTTAGCACCAGCCCTATTAATAAATTAAGAGTTACTTGCTATTTAGGTAGTCCAATACAATTTCATGGTGATCTTTAGTCTTGAACTTGTTAAACACATGCTCAAGGTTGCCTGACTCGTCAATCAAGAAGCTTGTTCTTACAACGCCCATGTTTTCACGGCCCATGAACTTCTTGAGTTGCCAAACACCGTACTTCTCACACACTTCGTGTTCTTCATCGGCTAGTAGAGTGAAGTTCAGCTCTTGCTTGTTGATAAAGTTGGTCAGTTTTTTGGGGGTGTCTGGGCTTAAACCAAGTACAACAACATTGTGTGCATCTAGTTCAGCTTTCGTGTCACGCAATCCTTGAGCCTGAACGGTACAGCCAGGCGTCGAAGCGCGTGGGTAGAAGTAGAGCAGCACTTTCTTTCCTTGAAGCTCAGAGAGGGTTACTGGGTTGCTGTCTTGGTCGTTTAATGTGAAATCTGGAGCGATTTGTCCTGCTTCGATAGCCATGGGTTATCCTTACTTTCTTTAATTTACTCTGAATCGAGCTTTGTTATTATTTCAGTGTGTAGTTTTATCTATGCTTGGTGGTGTTGTCTAGTGGTAAGTCTAAACTGGGTTTAGTTACTTTCTGAAGTTGCCTTCAACGATATTATCGGGCCTTGCTTTGACTACCTTATCCATTGCTTTTTCACGCTCACTTTCATGCAGCATCTCCATGAGTTCTTGAACCATCTTTATGTGATTAGCAGCTTGTATAGCTAATGCTTGCTCATGGCTTCTAGCTAGATCTAGATACTCCTTTTTCTTTTTATTTGCTTGAGTCTTATCGCTTTTTAGTTGTTTCACTTCCGCTTGTAATACATCAATAGGTGATTGGCTTGAGTTATCCTGAGCCGCGCGAGCTTCAAGTGATTTACTCTCCACCATGACTCGAACATCCTCATGTCTTCGTAGTGCGCCTACCGAAAGACCTGCTTCCTTCTCAACGGTGCTATTGTTGATTTTTAGTTTGCCCTCTCGGGCTTTTTTCCTTAGCTCTCGGTTTTCTGGACTACCATCTAACAGTCGCCCTAGGGCTTTTACCAGTTTGCTTTTAGTTGCTTGTGTCATTACGCAGTCACTCCGAAAGGAATCAGCAGATTTTCTACTTCTTGTGGTATCTCAACAGGCTCATAACTGATATCTAAGTCATTCATAATGCGCTCGGCAGCCGTGATTTTGATATACGCTTCTGCCGCCGTTTGAGGCGTTAATTCATCATGTTCAATATCCCATAGCATATTGATTTCAGCCTCTTTGCGTTTGGCCTCGGCAAAAACGGCATCGACTATGTAGTCGTTCTTACAGTCCACACACTCTAAAAGGTTGACTTGTGTGCGTAGACTACAACCTGTAGAAGTGCAGTAAACACCAGGGGCGACGGCATGAATGTGACGCTTTTGGTCCTGGATTTGTTTTTTCCAGTAATTGAGCGATAGCATGTCATCATCAACTTTATCTTTAAACAGGTTGTGCTTAGCCTTCATCATGTTTTTGGCAAACTCTTTACCTTTACCGCCAGCGACACGTTCTTTATTCGCCAGTTTCTTGTAGATGTTTAGATAGACCTGCGCTTTTTGAACAATCCTTTCTTCATCAATGGCGTGGACCAAGCTTTGTTTTTGCTTTCTGATTTTCTGAAATTTACTGGCGTTCTTAGCGTAATGTCTTGTCATCGCCATCGATACATGGCTGAACTGCTGCTTGAGTTGTGGAAACGCACAAAGCTCGAAGCCGATAAGGTAGTAGGCAAACGAGCGGCGCAGTTGGTGGGCTGTGAATATATAATCATCACCCACAGTAAACGAGAGGTTAGAGTCGGAAACCTTCAAATCAATCACATCATCATTGGTTAGCGCAAGTTTCTCCCCCAGTGCGCCTTCAAACCAATCCGTAATATGGTTTCCGAGTTGGTTTTTAAGAACTGCACCACAGTCCTCTCTTACCTTATGGAAAAACGCTTGACTGTCTGGGTGGCGCTCTCTAAGTGGTTCGTGTAAAGCCTGCAATATCTCGTAAGCTTTTTTTCCGACTTCAGTAGTGACAAACTCATCTTGCTTTGACTGAGAGCCTTTGGTGGTCTTTGATAGGTCTGCATGAATAATATGAATGGTTTGCTTAGATATAGTTTCTTCTGAGCACCCACTCGCGGTATGAAGGTGAAAGATTTCATCAGAGCGCATGCCCGTTCGAGACATTAGCGCCCAGAGGCAGCCGCCGTTGAGCTGTTTAAAAAGTGACTGAGCCTCAATTAGACTTGCTACTTCCCTTGTTCCTACCCTTAATCTTCTATCAGGGTGGAATTTGTCGATGTAAGCACCTTTGATTTGAGGTTTGTGCTTATAGAGTAACTCAAGGGTTGCTGCTTCTGAGGGGCAGTTTATCGCTAGAAAAGCCGCTTGAAAGGCTATGACTCTTTCTCTACCAACTTCTCTTGTTTTACTTAAATACCACTTGAGTCCGCCATTTTTTAACTTTGGCTCATCACTGACAAGGTATTTGGCGTACCCTTGATAGCTCTTATCAAAGTAGGTTGCAATATAATCTGATAACTTGCTCAGTTCATCTCGGATCGGGTACAGCTCGTCAACTAATGCTTCTGATTCTTGCAGTCCCCAATAATATAATCGCTGAGGGACAACTGTGTATTGCTGGGCGTCTTTAAGAGTTAAGCCAAAATCTGATGCGTTTGTTTTTTTCGTCAGAGCAACGATAAACGGTAAGCCTTTTGACTCGATGTAAATTTTATTGAGAGCAGAATAGGTTGGTTCTCTTTCAAAATCGATATCGGTGAAATCGCTCAGCACCCAAGACTCTAATCGGTTAAAATTCAAAAACTCAAAGCTGTTGTAGCCTTCACTCAAAAGAGGTGGAATGAACTTTTTTAACACGTTGACGGTACAGTAAATGGAATCAAAAGAGTAGTATTTGGGAGAGAGCCACATCATATTCAAAGCAAGCGCCATCAATTGATTTCTAAGGTTGCGCTCCATCACTTTTCCATTAAGCGAGAAGTCTAGTGTGGATATTTTGGTATAGTTGGGTTCAAAGAACGATTGAAGCTTTCGCCACGCATCATTGTTCCCAATTTTACCTAGTGATTCGCCAGTGACGCTAAAGCCAATATCTAGCGTTTCCAAATAATCCCAATCCCCCGACTTAATCGCAGGCCTTAATACGTCGTTCAGGTAGTTTGTGTAGCTGCCAACGTTATTTTGCGCATTTATGATGGCATTTTGTCGGGCAAGATCATGCTTAGGTAGCTTTATCATGGCAGACTCCTAATTAACGATATAAAGCCAAAATGGCGTGGTCAGTGGATACCCTTGGATGACGACCGTTTTTGTTAAACATCGCCATAGCATCTTCGTACACATCTTGACTTGCCCCGTCCAGGGTGAACTCAAAAGCGGCTATCTTTTCATGTACCTCTTCTTTTGCATTGGGGTACTGAGCTAAGGCTTCTTTCAGCACATCAATAAAAGAAATAAGTTTATAGATGGATTGAACCTCATCAACGGCTTTGGCAGACTGACATTTATGGCACATATCGTACTCGGTACAAGGCAGTGTCAAGCCCATTGCGTTGTTGGTTTCGCGCTGCGTGTCTTTACCGCCTGTAATGCTTTGCTGCCCATTACAATGAATGCCATTTGGATTCGTTTTAGCTCTTTCTTCCTCTTGTTTCTTTTTCCATTCATCATGTGCCAGCATTGTAATGCCGAGTTTGGTCACAACCATAGCTTTCGCTTGCTCTAAACTTGTGCCTTCGCCCAATTGCTCCATGACTTGCATGGCTTGTGAGATAATGACCTTGTTTAGTCTCGCGTCACCATTGGTATAATGCTTATCTATGGTTTCAAGTAGATTTTGAAGGAGACTCTGAACACCGCCTTTACCATTATCGGAGTACACTTGGTTGCTGGTCATTTCTCTCCAACGGCTTGATTGAAGTGAAATGAAGTATTCATTTGTCTCAATTGACCATCGATTCATTTGGCTGGATGTGATAGGGCTAATCCCGTCCCAGTCTTTAGGGGCTTGGTTTTCATGACCTCGTTTGAGTAGCAGTCGCTCATATTTAGGGTATTGTTTGTCTGCTAGCTCTGTGGCGAATTGTTCAATATCTTGAATTAACGTCTTATCCGCAGCAGAGATAGAGAAGCAATGGCTTGCACCATCTCGGTATTTTAATGAAATATTGATGTTTCCATCGGAATCTTTCTCTGAGTAGGAAAGTGGCAGCAGGATGCCTTTGAGTGGCAAGTCTGTGTAACACGATAAAATGCAGTAGGCGGTATTGGTTGCGCCTTTTGTGGCATGCATTTTTGAGCATGGGTGAGTCACTTTGCTTACGACTATTCTACCATGCTTATGGGTCTTTTTTTTAAGCTCGATAATATGTTGGTTTCGATAGCTATAAAACAGCTCTTTAAACCATGGAATAATGGATGCTCGAGTGGGTGAGAGTAGGTTTAATTTCACCATCAGACTTTTGTTTAATTCTATTAAATTAAACGTTTCGCTTTTCTCCCCCAGGTTATTGAGAGCGAAGAGTAACCCTGAACCTTCTTCGCTACCGCCGTACAGAGCTGAAAGTGTCTCAAGGGTTTTAATAAACTTCACACCATCACGCTTCTCAACATCGAAGCTCTGATTGGTTAGAACGGCGTCTACTTCTTTGTTTGCTCGTGCTTTAAAGCTCGATACCTTGACCACCTGCAAGCCCTTATCCCGTTCATCAGTATGAATTGTAATTGGATGAGCGATGCCCTGTATGTCGCTATCGTTCAATGAGGTGAAAAAACACATTAGGTGATAAGCCGCCCCCATCACCATGTTAAACGCAGCGGAAGCTCTTACAGACGTGCCATTCTGGCTTGATCCATGTGTTCGTGTTTTTAGAGAGGTTTGAATCGAAATGACTTCTTGGTACCCATTCAAATCAATAACGATAGGCAGTTCATCAGGCAGTTCTAGATTTTCTTTTTTTGCAGCAATGAGCTGCGGGGCTAAGGTGAAAAACAACTCACTCAATCGAGTGACAAGGACTTTCTCCTCAGCATCAGAATAGCCTTGGTTTGGTATTCCTTCACCATTAAATCCTCGATGCAGGAGCGCCCATGAATCAGCGGGTAATCCACACCATATAAGGGCTATGCGAAGTGCTGAAACGATGCCAGGTGTTGAGTTTTCTTTAATGCCAAGCTCATCCCCATGTTGCCTTTCCCACAACTTTTTTGATGGGTGGTACGTTTTTATGCGATGCCGTAACTCACCATCATTCCCCGCGAATTTTAAATAGCCTTCCTCTGATAATGGGTTAACTTTCACAGCATCACAAAAGACGATGAAAGCGCGCAAGCACTCATAAGTTCTCACGACCGTTGATACACGGTTACCATTATCAACATACTGCTTGGCTTTTTTGCAAAAGCTTCTCAAGTATGGTGTACGGCTTTCAATTTTATCGTTATCGCGGTTGGTGCCAAGGTACAACAAATGTGAGACATCAAACTCTGTGACTGCTCTGTTTCTAGAGCTCTTGTAAGGGATAGTAAGACGTAATGGAATCACATTTTTACTATTTCTAACGTGCCTGGCTGTCTTTGAGTTTTTTGCGAGTGGGCTTTTTGCCATGCTACCAACCCCCGTTTATCTTGTTGTTTTTACTCTTTGCGACTCTCAATTGGTCGTCAAGCTTATTCATGAACTTAATATACTTTTCAGTTGTTGAGGTGCTTGCATGGCCCATTAGCTCTGCTAACTCATCCATCAGAAAGTCATAGGCAACCTGTCGCTTTTGATATTCACTCCAAAGCCAATGGGTGGCAAAGGTTGAACGCAAATCGTGAACTCGGTAGTACCAACTAGATTCTATCCCTCGGATGCGCTTTCTTAGTTCCCCAAAATGTACTTCAAGTGTGTTTTCTGTGTACGGGCGGCCTTTATTAGAGACAAAAAGGTAATCAGTGGAATCTAGCTCTTCTTTAGAATCAATCAGCTCTTTACGTCTGATAAGGTTCTTTTGTCGTTGTTTACTTTCTTTGTATTGCTCTAATTCTTCATAAAGCGCTATAGGGATTTCAACAGTACGTTCCTTACTGCCTTTAGTGTGTGTAATGTGAACGGAGACAACTTCGAGTTCACTAAAATCAGTGTGACCAATATTGTGTGCGGGGAAGTGCGTGGCTTCATCAATCCTAAGTCCTGACTCCTCACAAAGTCTAAGCATTAAGGATACAGCTTTTGGCAACGTACCTATGTGTTGATAGAACAGTTCTTTATGATCGAACGTCATAGGCTTTAACTTTTTATAAGCAGGCGTTTTATCGTTCTTGGGAAACATCTTCATGATGTTTGAGATTTCATAGACTCGCTTTGCGCCAGATTGGGTATGAGCAAGCATGTCGTGCTGATTGATACCTTCGTAACTCTCAACCTTACTGAAGTGTGTTAATACGTGTTCATCATCATTTTTGAGGTAACCGTATTTTTGCATCCACTTATAAAAGCCAATCACAGCGCCCATATAGCTTCTTGCAGAGCTAAGTGAGTATGCTTCGTCACCGGTTGCGCTTAGTTTGGCACGGCAGTTTGTTAAAAGGTGTTCTGCAAAGCGCCATGGCGCACCTTCTTCTTCATACTTCGATAGTGTTTTATACGTTAAATATTCAGGTGGTATCTCATTATCGTCTTCATCAGGTTGAGGGTGATGGGTGGAATCTAAGTAGCGAGTAAAAGCCAGTAAGCCTTTGGCAATTGAGTCAGTGTCCTTGACGGCACCATCACCACGCAGTTTAGAGACGAGGTAAAGAGATTGTGGGTAAACAACACTCCCATCAGGCGCAATGATAATATCTGTTTTCTTTAGGCGTGTTTCAATACTGGAAGGAGAAAGGTAGGGTGAATAAGTCACCTCTCCTGAGTCAGCATTGATGCTCTCTGAAACTTTAAGCTTTGCTAATGTATCTACCTCTATGGAAAGCAATCGGTAGTCATCATAAATATCAGAATGTTTTTCATCATGTGTTTCTATCACAAAACAACCCTCAATATGTTACCCACATATCAAAGATAGATTTGTCATAAAAAACGATCAAGGTTTTATGTCATAAAAATTATTCAAGGGTGAATTTTTTCTCGCCCCAAACGCCAAACTGTTCAGCAACGCTGTGGTCTTCATCAGATAGCAGGGTGAAGTTTAGAGATTTCTTCTCAACGAAGTTTGGTAGACGTTTTACTGGGTCAACACTCACACCTAGAACAACCACGTTTAGGTCATCAAGCTGTGTTTTGATATCACGCAGGCCTTCCGCTTGCACAATACAACCTGGAGTCATTGCTTTAGGGTAAAAATAGAAAAGTACTTTTTTACCTTTGAAGTCACCAAGAGATACGATATTGCCATCTTGATCTGGAAGAGAAAAAGCAGGTGCTGGAACACCAGCCGTTAGCGTATTCATGACATTTCCTTTTTAAAGACTGTTTTTGATAAAGTTGAGCGAGCCTTGGACTGATAGGCTCTGACACAGCGAATCGAATTCTTCTTGTAGCTGCATCAAATTACATTCTGATTGCACAGAAGCGGTAATAGAGATATGGAATTGGTCGTTGTCGAGTTGAACCTTAGATTTATTGATGGTTCGTGCACTTAACGAATCGAGGCCGATGTTTCGGTCTGCGAAGAACTGGGTAAACTGCTCAGTAAGTCCGATTTTATCGTCTGACTCAACGAACACCTCTACTGTGTAAGAGTTCTCAATAACATCATGAGTTGAGGTTCGCTTCATAATCGTAATCAAGTCGTGCTCTTGTCCAAGCAAGGGCAAGGTGGTTTCAACGCGGGTAATGTTGTTTGCCTTTCCAGACAGCAGCATGATAAGCGTAAATTCTTCGCCAAACAGGGCGATACGGCTATCAATAATGTTACAGCCTGATTGGGTGACTAAATGAACCACTTGGTTGCATACACCTGGGCGATCAGTGCCCACAGCTGTGATTACTAGATGTTGAGTCATAAAATCACGTCTCTTTATATTCCATTGATTCATGCATGTTAGCACAGTTAGCTCGTGGAATAAGCGTGCGTGCGGGGCTTTTTATGTGCGACCTTGCTTCGAACATGCAACCAATGATAAGAATATCGAGCGCGTTAAAAAATGAGATAGAGCGATGAGAGCACAGCTTACTTGTTACTGACATCCAGTGATGTGCTATCCGCTAGATTGAGTGCAGGTTACCCAAATTCTAGGTAGAACGCCGTTAGAAGTCGTTTTACCTCAAACATACGACAATATTTAATGCAGATGTTGCCGGTAAGCCACTTTAATGTCTTGTGTTTATTGATTGGCTTACAGTAACATGCAAAAAGAATAAATTAAGGGAGATAGACATGTTTTCAGGAAGTATCGTTGCGCTAGTTACGCCATTTAATACAGATGGTGAAGTGGATTTCGACAGCCTTAAAAAGTTAGTTGAGCACCATATTGCTGCAGGTAGTGATGGTCTGGTTGCGGTTGGCACAACAGGTGAGTCTTCAACACTCACTATTGAAGAGCATGTCAAAGTCGTCAACAAGATCGTTGAATTTGCTGATGGTCGTATTCCCGTTATCGCTGGTACAGGTGCAAATGCAACTCATGAATCTGTTCTATTCAGCCGTTTGTTGAATGGTTCTGGTATTGCTGGTTGCCTGAGCGTAACGCCTTACTACAACAAACCGACTCAAGAAGGTTTGTACCAACACTACAAAGCGATTGCTGAAGTCAGTGACGTTCCACAAATTCTATACAATGTTCCAGGTCGTACTGCGGTAGACTTGTTGCCAGAAACGGTTGCTCGTCTTGCTGAGATCGAAAACATCGTTGCACTGAAAGATGCGACGGGTGATCTCGACAGAATTGCAATTCACCGTGAACTTTGTGGCGAAGACTTTATCTTACTAAGTGGTGATGACTTAACAGGCCTAGAATTTGTTAAGCGTGGTGGCGATGGCGTGATCTCTGTAACGAACAATGTTGCAGCCGCTGATATGGCAACCATGTTCAAGCTAGCAAAAGAAGGTAAGTTTGAAGAAGCGGAAGCGATCAATGAGCGTTTGATTCCTCTACATAAGAATTTGTTCGTTGAGTCTAACCCTATTCCCGTAAAATGGGCGGTTCATAAAATGGGTCTGATTGCTGAAGGTGGCTTACGTCTACCGCTGACTGAACTGTCAGAGCCAGCTCAACCTGTTGTTGCTCAAGCAATGACTGAAGCGTGCATTTACTAAAACGTATGAAGTGATGCCGAAGCGAACCTTCGGCATTTAGGAGTATAAATGAAGTATTCTCACCAGCTAGTGATTGGGTCACTGGCTGTTTTCGTTCTTACAGCATGTTCTGGCAACCCGACTCAACGTCGCCAAGCCAAAGATGATTTCGAATACTTAGAAACACCTGAGTTTTCACAATGGCAATTGCCTGTAGATGCTCAGCCTCAGTTCTACCCAAATTTTGACATCCCAAGCGGTGAATTCAGTGGTGGTACTGGTCGTGAAGTGGATATTCGTCCACCGCAACAGGTTCTTGAACTGATCCCGGGTGCTCGTGCTGAGCGTCAAAACGGTGAAGTGACACTATGGCTTCTTCGCGCAGAAGAGGCAGACCGCGTGTGGCAAACGGCTGTAGATATGCTGGCTCAACGTGGTATTGGTATTCGTGAGCAATCAGAGAATGAGATTGAGACCGATTGGGTAACTTGGGTTTCTGAAGATGAAGACGTAGAGATTGGTAGTCGTTACTCTATCTCTCGCTTCCAAGCAAACAACCGTCATGGCTTCAAGATTAATCTGATTGATTGGCGTGAAGGTACTGAAGAGAAAACAGTAACGGCAACCAATAAAGAGCGTTACAACGCGTTCCTGACCAACCTAGTTATGGCTAAGTACGATGAAAACCTTCGTGCTGAAGCGGCGCTGAAAGCGCAAGAGTTGGTGAAGCGTATTCCAATTTCAATGGGTGCTGACCGTAGTGGTTTCCCTGTGATTATTGCTCGTACGCCATATAATGTATTCTGGCAGCGTCTGCCTAACTTGTTGCCTGAAATGGGCTTTGAGCTTGAAGAACGCAATCAATCTCAGGGTACGGTGAAGGCGAAGTACGCAGCACCAGATGATGAGTTCTGGGAAGAAATTGGCCTACAGCCTATCGACTTAGCGCCAGGCACTTACAACTTCCTATTTGGTGACCTTGGCAACCGTACGTCAATCAACGTAACGGATGCATCAGGTAAGCCAGTAGAAGAAGAGCTGCTTAAGTCTATGGTTCCGGTATTAGCGCATATTGCTGACCAAACCAAAGATGACAAAGAAGCGAAAGCTGAGTAGTCATTCAAGCCGTCACAAGCTGAGTTAAATCAGCCTTGTGATTAGCAAAAGCAAATAAAAAAGAGGACACACTGTGTCCTCTTTTTTATTGTATTCGTTGTCATCAGGCTACATTGGTCAATCAAAATTGGTCAATCAAGCTGATTAGCCAAAGCAAAAGGCTATGCGTCTTTATTGTCTTTGGATTCTTCTTTTTCAGCTTTCTCTTGGTTAAGTTTATCCGAGCGATTGAGCTTATCTAAATCTCGCTCAGTTTTACCACGCCCCGTCAGATCCATATTGGCTGTCTGTTTGAGCGCTGCGATGTTACCCACAACAACGCTAACTACGATGATGATGATAACCCAAGGGTTTGTAAGCCACTCCAACATAAGCGCTCCTAATGACTGATATTCGCTACGAAGCGTGCATAGATCTCGTCTAGCTGCTCCATAATAATCTCATACCCTAATACTGGCTTAGATTGGAGTTGCTTGCCAAGTAAAGTCGGAGATAACTGTGATAAACACGACTCCGATACTTTGCGATGGCTGATATGCCATGGTTCGATCGCCACACCACCCAAATCTTGGCTGTAAGGAAAGAAGAAACCAAATTGTGCAGCATGAACTGATAGCCATTGGTAAAACGATTGCTGGTGGCCAGTAAGGTATTCCCATGGTTCTAATTGCAGATGTATGCCTTCAGGTAAGTGGTTACGAGCAAAGACATCGAAGTCACAACCCCAATGATGACGACTCGCGCCGGGAAGCGCAGACCATCTCAGGATAGCCGATAGCTTTTGTTGTTCGGTCAGTTTTGAAGCATCAAGAGGTTGGCTTTCTGAATCTAATATCGGAGCTTCGCCAGAAAACTTACGGTTCCAAATCAGAGATTGCCTTTCATAGTCGCGAAAGCCACTGGCAATCTCCATTTTAAAACCAGCGAGCTGAGCAGCTTCAATCAAATTATTCAGGTCATTCTTAACCTCACTGTGGACCAAGAAGGTCTTGGTGCCGATCAGGCTAGGTTCTAGATGAGAATCTGATTGTCCGGTAAGCTGCTCTGGTGTCATAACGAGTTTCTCAATAATTGGATGCTATGAATCGCTGATGAAAGACTATTTAGCGAATAGGTTCACTAATGTTCTTTCGTACATGTCAGTTAGCTTTTCTAAATCGGCTACCTTCACGCATTCGTTAACCTTGTGAATCGTTGCATTCACAGGGCCTAGTTCAACCACTTGTCCGCCCATACGTGCAATAAAGCGACCATCAGATGTACCGCCAGTCGTTAGCAGTGCTGGTTTCACATCATTGACGTGACCCACTGCATCAACAATAGCATCAAGCAGTGAACCTGCGTCTGTTAAGAACGGGTCGCCATTGAATGTCCATCTTAGGTCGTATTCGAAATCATACTTGTCGAGTGTCGTTGTGATGCGCTCAACGATGATGTCGTTGCTTAACTCTGTACTAAAGCGTAGGTTAAACTGAACATTAAACTCACCAGGGATCACGTTTGAAGCACCAGTACCCGCACTCACATTTGGAATTTGGAAACTGGTTGGCGGGAAGTAATCATTACCTTTATCCCACTCAGTTGTTGCTAGCTCATTAATAGCAAGCAGAGAGCTGTGTACTGGGTTGTTTGCTAGGTGAGGGTAGGCAACATGACCTTGTGTGCCTTTAATCGTTAGATCGCCAGTGATAGAGCCACGACGGCCGTTCTTCACGACATCACCCACGAACTCAGTGCTCGATGGTTCACCAACGATACACATATCGATGTTTTCACCGCGCGCCATTAATGCTTCAACAACACGTACAGTACCGTTGATGAAAGGACCTTCCTCATCTGAAGTGATCAGGAAACCAATTGAGCCTGTGTGGTCTGGGTGTTTGGCAATGAACTGCTCGACGGCAACAATCATTGAAGCCAGAGAGCCTTTCATATCAGCAGCGCCACGGCCATGTAGGAAACCGTCTACGATAGTCGGTTCGAATGGCTTAGTGTTCCACTGTTCGATTGGGCCTGCAGGTACCACATCAGTGTGACCAGCAAAAGCAAACAGAGGCGCTTCAGTACCACGACGAGCCCAGAAGTTGGTCGTATCTTCAAATACCATCACTTCGATTTCAAAACCGAGTGCTTTTAAGCGTTCAATCATCAGGTCTTGGCAGCCTGCATCTTCTGGTGTTACCGATTGACGGCTGATTAGGTCTTTTGCCAGAGCCAAAGTTGGGCTATCTGTCATCCTTGAATTCCTTGTTTAAATAAAACGTCTAGTCATTAATTTTTAGGCGCTGATTCACTGATCAACGTCCTGTTGTCTGTCTATGTAAATACAACGATCTAAGCAAAAATAGCCGCGTATTGGTCGGCTTTAAATCCGATGTGAAGCTTACCCTCAACTTTTAAGATTGGGCGCTTGATCATTGCAGGTTGTTCAACAAGCAAAGTCACCGCTTTTTCTTCTGTTAGGGTGTCTTTCTGTTCTTGAGAAAGTTGGCGATAAGTCGTACCACGTTTGTTTAGCACAAGCTCCCAACCTAGCTCAGAGCAGAAGCTTGTTACTAGCTCTTCTGTGATGCCTTGTTTGCGATAATCGTGAAATTCGAACTCGATACCTTCAGCTTCGAGCCATTTCTTTGCTTTTTTAATGGTGTCGCAATTTGGGATACCAAACATGGTGATAGTCATTATTCTTCCTTTGAGTGATTTTATTTCATTGTTATGAGTTGAATCCTATCAGGAAGCAGCAACCCAGACAAAATAGAGTGATGAATATTTCATAGAGTGAAAAAAAAGCGTAAGAAAATGTCACTATTGGAGACTTATTGATCAGCCTCAACATGTTGTCAGCGAAAAAAGAAATAATTGAGCTGCACATATATAGGAGGTGTCAATGGAGTTGAGTCCTGTTTTTGCAAGGCGGCTATATTTAGCATTGTTAGTGGAAAGCCTTGATAGGCCAAATGTGCCTAAACTCATCGAAAAAACGGGGTGGCCTCGTCGTACTATTCAAGATGTACTCAAGGCGTTACCGGGGATCGGTATCGAACTTATGTTTGTTCAAGATGGGCGACGTCATAATGATGGCTATTACCAGTTATCCGACTGGGGGCCATTTGACAGTCAATGGGTTATCCAGCGTAAAGGCGATATAGCAACAAGCCTTGGATTTAGTGCATAAGCCAGCGAAAGCTGGCTTTCTTTTGGGTGTCATAAAATCAAAGCATATCGATATGCCGCTTTAGTTGCTTACTCGCACAGGTAGGCGGTACCAAGCATAGTCACGGAAGTGCTGAAATCTTGGGGTAGGGTAAAGATGACGGTGTCTGCGCCTAGCTCAATGGCATTCGATTTAAGCTCATTCATCGCACCTTGAATCAGGGCGTCATTGGGAAAGAACAAGTAGCTGTACCAATGACCTTCGCTGCCAGTGATTTCCCCTTTATACTCACACTGCTCGATGTTAATCAGGCCGTGGTAATCCATTTGTACCTTGTCCGCTTTACTATGAGGCGTTGATGTGGGTTTGGTACACCCGAGTAACATGCCACTCATAGCCAAAGCGACTAATTCCTTTTTCATACGTTTACCCTGCTATTGCATCAAATAAATCGCGAAGCCTACCCAGCTTGCGAACAGTAGTAACCACGGCAGTTTAGTGGCGTGATTTGATGGTGTTTCAACACTTGTTTCGATCGTGTCTTCTTGGTGTTGATTAGCTTGTTGAGTCTGTTTTTCTTTCTGTACGCGCTTCTTCGCTTTATCGGCTTGGCGGCTGCGTTCTTTTTGCTGTTTCTTGTACAGTGCGATGCCTTTCTCGATACCCTGAGCAATCAGTTTAGTTTGTTCTTTGGTTTGAGCTGGCTTTTGAGTCGCTTTGGCTATCTTCAGTGCTTCCTGTTGAGATTCAACAGAGGGCGTATTAGTTTTGTTTTTCATACTGAGTTCGACAATTAAAACGGATTGGCTACTAAGATAACGCAAAGCTAGTTAAGTATGAATGATTTGCGTTAAAGTGTTGGTTTGAAAATAAGTGAAAGTGAGATTTGTGCGGTACTCCATAGAACAATACGACAAGCACGGCTTTTTGAAAGCTCCAATCTTGCTCTGGCTAGGTTGGTTGTTTCTTGCGAAAGCCTTGGTCGTTTTCATTGTTGCGGGCGCAAGCCGAGAATCGGGAACCGATATTCTTGAGATAATCTACCCAGACCATCAGATGTTTTATGTCGGGATCGCGTTGAGTGTGCCTAGTTTGCTGCTGATGTGGTTATTTGGGCTAAGATCGCCAGATAGAAAGCGCCTTAACAAAGTCGTGTCATGGGGACGTTGGGTTACCATGATGGCTATCTTGGCACAGGGCTCCCATACGATTTATTTAATCTATTTGGATAACGGATGGTTCCGTTGGTCAAATGGCATCACCCTATTGTTGCTGCTGTGGTTAGCGCTTTATCTAACCAATAGCCATGCTGCAAGGGATTGCTTTAAAGTGGTTGAGCTCGAAGACTGATTCTCATCAAAACATTTGTCCCATTCACAATTATACTTAGAAGCTAAAACTGGAAGGAATAATCTATGCTTAATGTTTCAAATGAGCAGCCTAACGTTCAAAGTGCTATTTTGCCTGAAGCTGGGCCTTTCGCGCTTTACGTTCAACTTAAAGTGAACGCTAATACTGCTAATGTACTAGCAGAAATTCAAAAGCTTCCGACTCTAATCGACGAACTAAACCAAACTCAGCCTGATGCGAACTTAACGGCATCGGTTGCGTTCTCAAAAGCTTTTTGGGATAGGTTCGAGCAAGCAGCGCCCGCTGATTTGATCGACTTCCCTGTGCTGGGTGAAGGTGATATCACAGCACCGAGCACACTGTCTGACGTTCTGATTCACTGTCATTCAAACCGACATGATCTGCACTTCTTTATCTTGCGTAAATTGCTATCTGAAGTAGCAGCTGATGTTGAAGTGGTTGATGAAACTTATGGTTATCGCTTCCTAGACTCTCGTGACATGACAGACTTTGTTGATGGCACTGAAAACCCGAAAGACGCACAACGTGCTGAAGTCGCTATTGTGCCTGAGGGTGAATTCGCTGGTGGTAGTTATGTAATGGTGCAGCGTTTTGTGCATAACCTGCCAGCTTGGAATCGTTTGAATGTATCGGCACAAGAGAAAGTGATTGGCCGAACTAAACCTGATTCAATTGAGTTAGATGATGTTCCTGCGGCGTCTCACGTTGGCCGTGTGGATATCAAAGAAGAAGGCAAGGGGCTTAAGATTGTTCGCCACAGTCTACCTTACGGTACTGCTACGGGCGACCACGGCTTATTGTTCATTGCTTACTGTAACGTTCGTCATAACTTCGATGCGATGTTAGAGAGCATGTACGGCGCAACAGATGGCAAAACAGACCAACTGCTTCGCTTTACCAAAGCAGTGACTGGCGCTTACTACTTTGCACCTTCAACTGACATGTTGAGTGTATTAACGATTAAGTAAATCACCTCATCTGCAGCAAAGAAAGGGAGCCTCAGGGCTCCTTTTTTATTAAAGCTTTATATGAACTGGTCGATATAAGAGCAATCGTGAGTTTTATTCATCTTTTTGTAAGCGAAGGTCTATGGCTATAACTGTCAATACGAATGTCTCGGCGTTAGTAGCTCAGAGAAACCTCTCTAACGCTAATAACATGCTGAACCAATCTTTGGAGCGCTTAGCTTCAGGGAGCCGTATTAATAGTGCAAAAGACGATGCGGCTGGCTTACAGATCTCAAATCGATTAGAAGCACAGATGAGTGGCATTGATGTTGCTGTTCGAAATGCTAACGACGGTATCTCCATTATGCAGACTGCAGAAGGAGCTATGAATGAAACCACTAATATCATGCAGCGCATGCGAGACTTATCCCTACAAGCGAGTAACGGCTCGAATAGTTCATCGGAACGAATCGCTATTCAAGAAGAAGTCACCGCGTTAAATGACGAGCTGAATCGAATTGCCGAAACCACTTCATTCGGTGGTAAAAAACTCCTTAACGGCAGTTTTGGGCACACCTCGTTTCAAATCGGCGGCAGTTCGGGCGAAGCTGTGCAGATTGGTTTGAAAAGCATGCGTACTGATGACATCAACATGGGCGGCTTTAGCTACGTTGCTAATGGCATGGCCAGTGATTCATGGGAAGTGAAATCAAACCAGAATGATATGACGATGTCGTTTACCGATCGTTTTGGTCAGCCACAAGAGATCACCATCAACGCGAAAGCGGGCGATGATATCGAAGAGTTGGCGACTTACATTAATGGTCAAACGGATCTCTTATCGGCTTCTGTTAATGATGACGGACAACTTCAGATTTATATGTCAGGTGAAGATACCGCGGGTACCATCTCTTTTTCAGGTTCATTAGCCAGTGAGCTTTCGATGTCAGCGGGCTATTACGAGTCAGTTAATGACATCAATGTAACGGATGTGGGTGGTGCTCAGCGCGCCGTCTCTATTTTGGATACGGCGATGAAGTATGTCGATAGCCATCGCTCTGAATTAGGGGCAATGCAAAACCGCTTTGATCATGCCATTAACAATCTTGAAAACGTTCATGAGAATTTGGCGACATCAAACAGTCGAATCAAAGATACCGACTACGCCAAAGAAACCACTCAAATGCTCAAGCAACAAATACTGCAGCAAGTGAGCACAACGATACTCGCTCAAGCCAAGCAAGCGCCGAATCTAGCTTTAACGTTATTAGGTTAATGAATTACCTACAATCTTATAAAAGCATTTCAGCTTGGTCGGTGCTTTTTGGCGAATAAAAATACAATTTCTCACTCGACTGACTTCCCGGCAACTTTAGCGATTTTCTCATCTTTTTTCGATAATTTTACGACCAGTCACGCTTTCTTCTGTTTTACCGCTATTTCTTTAAATTTGTTGTTTTTTTCCTAAAGGTTTCGCCAATCACGCCGTTATTAAAAGTAACTTAGAGATAACTACTTGGTTTTCCGAGACGTCGGAAACCGCTATACCGGAAAATCAATTGGAGAAGTCACCATGGCAGTGAATGTAAATACAAACGTTTCAGCGATGACAGCGCAACGTTACCTAAACAATGCAAACAGCGCACAACAGACATCAATGGAGCGTCTAGCTTCTGGCTCAAAAATCAACAGCGCAAAAGATGACGCTGCGGGTCTACAAATCTCGAACCGTTTGAACGTTCAAAGTCGTGGCCTTGATGTTGCTGTACGTAACGCGAACGACGGTATCTCAATTGCACAAACTGCTGAAGGTGCAATGAACGAGACGACTAACATCCTGCAACGTATGCGTGATTTGTCTCTACAATCTTCAAACGGCTCAAACTCAAAATCTGAGCGTGTAGCGATTCAAGAAGAAGTAACAGCACTGAACGACGAACTGAACCGTATCGCGGAAACGACGTCTTTTGGTGGTAACAAGCTGCTTAACGGTACTCACGGTACTAAATCATTCCAAATCGGTGCGGATAACGGTGAAGCTGTAATGCTTCAACTGAAAGACATGCGCTCTGATAACGCTCAGATGGGTGGTAAGA